>DAOUAQ010000321.1:0-12253 GCA_034433375.1 Anaerolineae bacterium
ACGATGGGGAACGTCTCCATTATGTACTCCACGTCGTCGCGCGCGATGCCGTAGAGGTGGAAGTACGCGGCGTCCAGTTCGCAGCGCAGCAGGAAGCGGCGTTCCTCATCCCATACAAACGGCGGACCGTCGTAACCGCACTCCTGCGCGAAGGGCTGCAAATCCCAGGCTGTGTAGGTGAGTTCGAGGACGCGGGGGAGGATGAAGGCGGCGTAGGAGACCGCCGACGGCTGACCGCCGACCGCCGCCAGCCACGGGCAGGGTTGGGGGTAGATGGATGGGAGAAGGACGGGGAGTTGCTCAACTACAAAAAAGTTGACATTACGACTAGCTATTTTGAGCCTTGCAATGTAATCAAATGCAATCGTACATAGGTTTCCCAAAAGCAAAGATGCCTGATTAGCAGATAAATGCTCTCCGAATATTCCAGGTAATGAATTTCCTAGGCCGGATAATGGGCCAATTGTTGCCACGAAGGTTCTCTCGTTATTAGGATTTGCAATTCCATGGAAAGTTAACCAGAAAGCAGGTAATTGTTTCTCCGTAACCTTGTCTTCGATTTCTTTCTGATTAACCCAAAATCTGGGCATAGAAAAAGTTTCGGCTTCTGAATACTCCACCGGGGTAAATTCTCTTGGATTTCCCTTTTCTACTTCCTGTGCAGATACGTCATCAAAGGTCGCGGTGCGGTGGTTGAATATTTGTGTTAATTTTCCTTCGTATAAAGGCAAGAAGACTTCATCACGGCGTGCAAAACGGTTACCTTGCAAGGTGAAGTCCTCATTCTCCAACTGCTCCCGTGTGCGGAAAAGACCGGAATCGTTAGTCATATCAAACATCCGTAGGAACGATACTCCCCACGGATTCGCGCCTGTTGCTTCGTTCACCAGCACGGGCACGCGGGCGTAGATGGCGCGGGTCAATTCGGCGTCGCGGCGGGTGCGGAAGATGGGGCAGGTCTGGGTGTTGGGATTGATGCGGCGGAAATCAGCGGCGGTGAGGGTGAAGCGGCGTTCCGGGTCGCGCAACTCGTCGGGCTGGCGCAGGAAAAAGGCGAAGTCGGCGGCGTCCACAGGCGCTTCGAGGCCGGTCAATGTGAACAGGCAAAATTTTTGCTCTCGATGCACGCCAGGGAACAGCGGCGCGGCGTTCTCGAAGTCGTAGAGGCTCGCCAGTTCGCGCCCTTCGACCAGCGCGCCGAAGAAGTCCTTGTTGAAGTAGTCGGTGGCGATGCCGGTGGGCAGCACCAGCCCCACCCGCCCGCGTTCGCTCCGCAACTGCCGCGCCAGTCCCGCGAAGACCTGGTAGGTGTTGATGTCGCCCACCGCCGAAAGCGGATAATGCCCGCTGTTGCGCAGGAAGTGGCTTTGGCCCTCGCTGTCGCGCAACGCATCCTGGTACGCTTGGTACAGCGCCGGGTCGGTCTGCGGCAGCGCCTTGATCGCCCGCTCGCGTTCCGCCGCCGTGCGCGCCCCGGCAATCTCCGGCGCGCGCTGCGCGAAGAACTCCTTTTCCTGCAACTTGATCCGCTCCCACGGCGGATTGCCCACCGTCACATCGAAGCCGCCTTCCCAGCCGGTCACATCCTCGCTCCCCTCGCCCTCCGGGCGAGGGGCCAGGGGTGAGGGCTTGGGCGTGAAGATGCCCGGAAAGGCCAGATGCCAGTGGAAGAAGGCGTAACGCTCCCGCAACTGTGCAATCGTCGCTTCCATCCACTTGGGCAGGTCGTAGGGATTGCGTTCCAGGCGGCGGAAGGTTTCCTCGGTAAGAGCGTAGGGCGTGGCTTTGTCCTTGGGCCAGACGAAGGCCGCGCACCAGGCGTCGGCCAGGAGTTGGTCGTGGCGGTAGCCCGCCGAACGGACCATGTCGGCGTAGCGTTCCTCCTTGCGGCGCACATCGTTCAGCGTCTCCTCCGGCGCGTCCAGTTCCAACAGCGCCTCGGCCAGGTTCCCCAGGCGTTCCCACGGCTGCATGTCGGGGCGGAAAAGGCTCAGTTGCCCGCTGCGCTCCTGCTTGTTCTGCTTGCGCGCTTCGCTGCACACGGTTTTGTCGTCGCCGGTCAGGGGGACGAAAGCCTCATCGGGGATCCCCGCGCGCAGCAGCGCAGGCGTAGCCCCAAAAAGGCTATTCCCGCACTGGATGTTGCGCTCCAAAAATGAGAGGGGCTTGCCGGGATCGAGCGTTTCCATCCACAGCGCCACCTTGCACAACTCCACTGCCATTGGATTGAGGTCCACGCCGTAGATGCAATGGCGCACCACGTCGCGCAGCGCCGCGCGCAGGTCGGCCGGCGCGGGTTCCGCGTCGCCCGTGCGGATGCGCGCCAGGTGATGGGCCAACCGGTGCGCCGCCGCCACCAGGAAGTGCCCGGAACCGCAGGCGGGGTCGATGAGTTTGATGGAGAGGAGGGCTTGTTCGGGAGATTGACCGCCGACTGCCGACCGCTGCCACTGATCGCCGACTGCCGACCGCTGCCACTGATCGCCGACTGCTGACCGCCGACCGCCACTTTCCGTTGTCTGTCCGCCGTCCGCCGTCGTCCGTTTGTCGTCTGCCGTCCGAAGACGTTCTTCCACCACCGGTTCCAGCGCCGAATCCAACAACGCCTGAATCAGCGAGGACGGGGTGTAGTGGCTGCCCGTCGTCTTGCGTTCGGAGCCGGCGGAGGTTGCCAGCGTGAAGGTCGCCGCGTCCACGTTGAGCTGCGGGTGCAATTCCAGCAGGCTCTCGTAAACGCTACCCAGTTCTTCCGATCCAAGATTGCGGTAGTCCACGGAACGGCGCACGTTGCCTTCGGTGGTCAATGTCAGCGCGCGGATGGCGTCCAGCAAATCACCGTTCGCCAGGTCGGTCCCGTCCAGGTCGGGCGTTGCTTGTGCGGAAAAGAGGAAACTCCCCAACGCCGGTAGCCCCAACGGCGCGTACCCCTCGCGCAGCAGCGTAAAGAGCAACCGCGCCCCGCGATACAAATCCGCGTGCGCCCCGCCGCGCAAGTTCGCTGCCAGGTCGCGCAGGCGGCTGATGGAGTAGAACCGTTCATAGGCCTGACCGCCGACTACCGACCGCGGACCGCCGTCATCGATCTGCGGTCGTCCGTCGTTCGTCGTTGGTCGTACCAGCAGCAACTCCCGGTCTTCCGCCACAAACAGGAAGATCAGCCGGTAGACCAGACGCAGCAGTTGGCGATAGTAGGCTTGCGTGGTCAGGTCCCCGGATTTGAGCCGGGCGCGTAGATCGGCGTTGGCGCGATGGGCAAGGAAGCCCCGTCCGAGCGCACTGATGGCCTCCTGCACCCCGTCGCGCAGCGCATCCAACGCGCGTACGCCCTGCTCCGTCGCCGTCTGCGACCAGCGTTCCAGCCAGCATGCCTTCCCTTCCGTCCCCCCCGATGGTGGGGAGACTCCGGCTTCCTCCCCTCCGGGGGGAATTGAGGGAGAGAGTTCTATTCTGCTCTGATGGCACAGCAGCCACAACAAGGCGAAATCGGCGTAATGCTCGCCGGTGAACAGCGCTTCCAGGTCGAATTCCACAAAGGCCGCGCGGGTGAGGCTCACGTTATCGCGCAGCACACGCAGGCGCAGCCCATTGCTCACAATGCCCCAGAGATAATCGTCGGCGCGGTTGAGGAATTCCTGCATCAGGCTGTGGGGGGAACGACTGCCGACGGACGACGGACGACCGCCGCCAAGCGTGAGTTCGCCGTCTGCGATCTGTGGTCGGCGGTCGAGGTCTTGCCGGAACGAGACTAGATGAATGGGTGTGCGGCTCCAAACGTGGCTGATGGGGTAATGTGATTCGCTGATTCGTTGATTCGCTGACTCTAGCGACAAGCTCCCGACGTACTGTAACCGTCCATAGCCGAGTTCCTGGAAGAGGACGAGGAGCCAGCGCTCGCGGGTGAGGGTGGTGCCGCGGTCGGCTTCGGACAGGCGCGCGCGTTGCGCATCGAAGGCTTGCCACGCGCCCAGACAGCGGTTCCACGCCCGGTTGATCGCCTCATTCAGCCGCTCGCCGGCATACAGGTGATAATCCTTCGGGCGCAGTCCCTCCAGATCGCGCCCCTCGGCGATACGCTGCAAGAGATCGGCAGGCAGAATACCGCCCTCGGTCTTGACCGTGGTGAATGTCGTATGTGAAATGATACGCATAGGATTTTTCTATTTACCCTTGGCCTACGTGCATGAGGTTCTCGGCTCTGGCAATTTCGTGAGGTAGTTCTAATTCTCGGAAAACATCCAATGCTTCGTTAAGTAACGCGATAGCCTCTTTCTGTTTTCCCTGTTGCTGCCAGAGTTCTGCCAGATGGTATTGCACTCGTGCAGCCAGATGGCGATTATGGTCCTGTCGGTAGTGTTCAATCGCCTCGTGATAATGCTGCGTCGCGGCTTCCCAATCTTTCCGTGCAGCTTCGGTTTGGCCTAAAGCTTCTAAAGCATAGCCCAGATTGAACTCACCGAGTATCTTCCGTGCCCATGCAACACTCTCAGAGGCATGCTGATAGGCATTATCAGAATCGGACAAAGCCAGATAGGCTCTGGCGATGTCAGCATGTACGTAAATCATTCCCCATTCAGCACCAATAGACTCTGAAATAGCGATAGCTTCGCTCAGGATCGTTATCGCATGTTGTGGTTCTCCCAAGGACGGCAGCACAAAACCCTTTGATGCCAGAGCATATGCTATACTGTCTGAATCTCCAATTTGCCGAGCAACCCTTTCTCCTTGGTTGATATGATGAATAGCTGTTTCCATCTGCCCCACGAGAAAATAGGAAAAACCGACTTCAATCAGATTACGAGCCTCCTCACGAAGATAGCCCGCTTCGTGGGCAATATCTATCGCTTTATGCATAACAGCAAGTGATTCTCGGTATTTGTTGAGGCTTCTTAAGGCGATGGACATATTACTCAACGCATCTGCTTTAGCAAGTAAGAGTTGCGGGGTTACCGATAGTTGTTCAGCAAGTTGTAGTGCATTACGTATTTGTTCAATACCGCCCTCATTATCTCCCAAACTAATCTGCAACCAGGCCGATCGAGATTCTAGTCTCAGATGCACTACATCAAAGGGCGTAGCAGATTCGGCAAGGATTTGTCTCCCTTGCCGGACATAGTCCATGGCTTCCTCTGTATGACCTATATGATCATAGATGTCAGCCAGACATTCATAAATACTGGCAATGCGTTTGACATCGCCTTCGAGCCGTTGAAGCAGAACCAAAACACTGCGATAACGTTCAGCAGCCTTGGGATATTTCCCTGAGATATAGTAACCATAAGCCGAACACTCTAACAAGTCAATCTGAAGACACGAGAGTTCAATTCCAGTGGGCAAGTGTTCTGCCCAACTCAATCCATATTCGCACCATTTTTCACTCTCACTCCAAGCGTAACGAGATTGCTCATATTGTGCTGCGATCAGGGCATATCGAGCTGCCTTATGCCATATCCTGGCCTCGGCAAAATGCAAAGCCAGTTGAGATGCCACCTGACTTTGATTGTTACCGTATAGAGCTTCTAGACATTCCCCCACGCGTTGATGCAAAACACGACGTTTCCCGCTACTTATCTGGCTATAGATGTGTTCACGGAAGAACCGGTGGGCAAACCTGTAAAAATCTAGTACTACTGTTTCTGTTTCTTTCGGCTCCTGCTCCTGAACTAAATGATAGCGGTTTTCTAGTGCCTCAACTTTGTCGTAGGCGATGTATTCATCCAATTCTCCGAGCCGCGCAATGACTTGCACTGCGAAGTCTTCACCTTCGACTGAAGCACAGGTTAAGATTGTGCGCAGCTCGTTTTCCATCATCCGAATGCGCTCATCTAAAACTTCGCTGAGTGTCTGCGGTATACACAACTCTTTTTCTGTGGTGTGTGCTACGTACCACACCCTTTGGTTATTCGGGTCTGGTACAGATGCTAGAACATCCCTATCCTCCCACATTGAAAACAACTGACTCACAAATAGAGGATGCCCACCAGTCAATTCATACACCTGCGTGATGAGACTCTCCCTAAATGAATTCAAAGGATAACGTTGTCTGACATACTCGGTGACATCAATGCCTTGCTCTACTATCAGCTCTAGGGCGCCATAACGAATTAGGTTGGCGCGCACATCGCGGAATATCTCAACATTTGTGCCGGTTTCCATCGCTTCTACCGGACGATAGGCACATATAAACAACACAGCGCATGTTTTGAGATTGCGCGCCAGATGAAACAATAGCGCCAGTGAAGAAGAATCAGCCCATTGTAGATCGTCAATAAAAAGAATAATCAACCGTTGTTCAGCAAGCCGAGTAAGAGCATTCCCAAACTGAATAAACACACTTTCCTGAGAGAACACGTTGCGACCTAGCAGACGGCTACTCTGCTCAACTGTTTTTACGATCGCTGTTCCTGCACCTCCTATGAGGACATCCATCCAAGCTGGTGCGACTTCCTTTATGAACTCATTCATATTGCCTGTGATGATGCGGTTACGTCCTCCTTGTTCGACCAGGTCGGCTAAAAGTTGACGGAAGGGTAGCAACCCGCTCAATTCTGTTTCCATCGTACACCTGGTCCGACCGACAAGAAACATTGGGTTTAGTGTCACAGTTTGGGTCAGGAAGTGTTCCACTAAAGCCGTTTTGCCTATACCATAGTCGCCTTGGATCAAGACGAATTTGGCTGCTCGTTCTCCAATAGTAGCACGCAATGTCTGGGTAAGCTGGCGCAATTCAGGTTCGCGACCTACAAACGGCAAAGAAGGTGGTTGCATTCTTGACTCTTTCATCGATATTAGTCCTTATCATATAAAGTTGAATAAGTATCAAGGAACCTAGCTAGCACTTGGAACCAACACATACACGCCCAGCACATCCGGCGGGAGATGCGGACGTACATCCACGCGCACACCCTTGATGCGGGCTGCTGTCCGCACGCGCTGGTGCGCCGCCAACAAAGCTGCGCCTCGGTCACGCGCTACGTCATCCAGATGCGGACGCAAGGCATCGAAACCGTCCAACACGCGCTGCAAGAACTGCGTGGCTTGCTGTGCGGCGATGTTGGCGGCGGGTTCGGCGTTCAGCAATGCCTCGACCTCGTCTGGCGCGAGCCATTGCGCCGCCTCCGGCGCGCCGGTGAAGCCGACCGTTTGACAATCCTCGGCCAGCAACTCCACCGTTTGCCCGTCCCGCTGCGTCACAAGATGGTAGCGCAAGCGCAGAAGCAGCAACGTCGTGCGGATGATGACCGCCCGCGTGCGGATCGCACCGCTGCGCCGGGCAACGCCTTCCAGCAGCGGATCGAGTGCGGTGTCCATCACGTAAGTCGCCAGCCCTTCTACCACGGGATGGGTGCGCGTGAGATAGCGCGCGCCTTCCGGCGCAGGCAACTCGAAGCAGGCGGCGATACCTTCACCATCGCCGACCGCCTCGCGCAAGGCCGCGTGGTTGGGCAGGGCAATATCAATGTGGCGCGGCTTGTGGCTCACCGTTCCGCCGTGGAGGCGCACTACCGTCTCCACGAAGTGCCCCACGTCCACGCCCGCGCCGATGGCCGCCCGGACCGCATCCCACTCGCGCGCCACTTCTTCCACCCGCAGCGTCCGCTGCGCAAAGAGCGTGCGCGATTGCTTCTCGCGCGCCGTCACATTGTCCCACTTGGCGTGCAGTTCCTTGTAGATGTCGCCGCTCACGTCGAACAGCGACAACTGCCGTCCGTCCGTCACAACCTGGCCCCCGCGCAGCAGCAGCCCCTGCATCAACGCCTGCACCACCTCGCCGGTATTCGCCGGGATCGGCACCGAAATCCCCAACGAACTGCGGATGGTCTTGTGCTTGCGCAGAAGAACATCCAGCACCAGCCCGTCAATCTGGTTATCGACGCCGTAATACGTGACCGTGCGCACCGTAGGCGCGGCCTGCCCGTAGCGGTCCACGCGGCCCTCGCGCTGCTCGTGGCGGGTGGGGTTCCAGGAAAGGTCGTAGTGAATGACCGCGGTGAAGTGCTCTTGCAGATTGATGCCCTCGCTCAGGCAGTCGGTCGCCACCAGCACTCGTTGCGGCTGCTCACCCAGGTGCGCCACCCGCTGCTCGCGCTCGGCCGGCGGCAGCAACCCCGTCACCGCCGCCACTTCGACACTCTTGGGCAGCGCCGCGCGCAATTCATCCGCAACATACTCGGCGGTGGCGATAAAACGGCAGAAGAGGATCGGCTGGTAGCCATCCTTGAGCAAGCCCTTGACCAACTCGATGGCCTGGCGCAACTTGGCATCTTCCTTGGGGCCTTGCAGCGCCTCCGCCCGCCGCGCCATTCGCAGCAGTCGATCTCGCTCTCCCCCTGCCACGCCTTCACCCTCATCAGCGCCGGGCGTCACGTCCAGCATCTCGCCATCCACATCATCCAGGTCCAACACCGCGCGCTCCCCGATGAGATCGGCTTCGTCAGCGTCCTCCGTCTCCACCGTAGTGGAGCGCGTGCGCAGCGTCGCCGCCGCTGCCGCCGGGCTGCTCGCCAGACTCCGCAGCAGCGCCAACGCCGACCACCAACGCACCCGTTGATGGTACTGCGTCCCGCTGGTATCCATCACCCGCTCGCGGGCGTAATCCAACACGGTGGTGAACAGCTTCTTGGTCTCGTTGCTCAGCGTGTACGTCGCCTCGGCCTCCTCACGCGCCGGGAAGATGGTGTCGGCGTCCATATAGACGCGCACGTCGGCCCGGCGGCGTTGCACCAGGTGCAGGGCCACCTCGCGACGGATGGTTTCCTGCGCCGCGCCGGTCAAATCGTCGGGCAGACGGGCGAAATCCGGGCGTAGCAAAGCCAGCAACGAGCGGAACGCGCCTTCATCGCCGCTGTGCGGTGTCGCCGTCACCAGGAGCAGATGCCGGGCCGCATCCTGCGCGAGCGCTTGCAACAGTTGGTGGCGCAGATGCCGCCCGCCCCGGTTTTCGGCGGAGAACGCGCACGTGTGCGCCTCGTCCACGATGACCAATTCCGGGCACGTGCGCACGAACTCATCCCGTCTGCGGCTGGATTTGATGTACTCCGTGGAGACGATGACGAACGGGTGCAAATCGAAGAGCGATTGCCCTACCGCCGTCCCACGTTCCAGCCGGGCGGCAGTGCTTGCCAGGACCAGTTCCGCCTCAATGTGGAACTTCTCGGCTAACTCGCTTTGCCACTGTTCGGCCAGATGCGGCGGGCAGAGCACCGCCAGCCGCTGCACCTCGCCGCGATCCAGCAACTCGCGGGCGATCAGCCCCGCCTCGATGGTCTTGCCGATGCCCACATCGTCGGCGATGAGCAGGCGCACGGGATCGAGGCGCAGTGCCATCAACAATGGAACAAGTTGGTAGGGACGGGGTTCCACCGCCAGCCGCGCGAACGAGCGAAACGGCCCGGCGCTGGAGCGGAATCCAAGCCGCACCGCGTCGCGCAGCAGCCGGCACGAGTGGAAATCCCCCGGTCGTGCCGGGTCGGGCAGGTCGAAAGTCGCCGGTTCAACCTCAGCGCCTTCCAGCGGGATGTAGAGGCCCGCCACTTCGTGGTCCGTGCCACCCAACGGGCGCAGCACCAGCCACTCGGCAGTGCTATCGGGCAGCACCACCCATTCACGTCCCCGCGCGCGGACGAGAGAGCCGACGGTGTAGGGCATACCTATCTCCTGAGTTGAACGAGTTGATCGCATAACATAGAAAGCATCTTCAGGACTGGCGCAGCACAAGCGGTAAATAGATGCTGTGGCGGATCATGACCGATTGCGTCGCCGAAGCCAGACCCCCTTCATAGTTGCCTATTGCCTGGATAGTCCATAAACCGGGCAATAGGGGTGTATCCAGATTGCCGACAAGGTCTGCCGGCCGCAAGGTCGCCGTATAAACTTCTCCATCTCCAAACAACGGTATCGGGACGACGCCACCGGGCGTCGTGATCTCTGCATAGACTCCAGCCTGGGTGATAGTGGTTCCGCGATCAAATACCTGAACCGTTAACGTCATTGGGTCATTCATGTTGAGTACAAGTGGAGCCACGGTAAGTGTCATAGTCAATGGCGGTGTAGCAAAGAACGCTGAAATCGCTTGTGCGGAGCGATAGTTGTTTCGTCCAGCAGAATACTCTACTATGTAACGTCCTACCGGAGCATCATAGGGCAAGTGTATTACTTGCTCATAGTGCCCACAATCATTGCAGTAGGGTAGAGTGACCGAGGTCGAGAAACCAAGTGTAGGTGTGGAATAGACCGTTGCGGTGACAACTACACTGGTATCATTGATTAGCTGTCGCATTTCATCAAGGATACTAGCCGTGAATGTTATGGTTTGCCCAACCATGATGTTGTTCCCACCACATGTCCCCGCGATTGTCAGTGGAGGCAACAAGCCGGGTTCATTTATCACTTGTATCTGTGCATAGTTGTTGGCCCATTCATCACTGAAAGCAACCACCTGGAAAGGTATTTCAGTACCGGATATCAGAGGTGTCACTACCCAAGTTACTGTCACAGTGCTCCCAGGGGATAGATCTGTGATAGTCCGTATCGGTTCATCTAGTTCATACATAGGTTCTGTGGAATCAGAATCTCTAAAAACAGAAATAGTGGTCGTAATAACATCTATGGACGCGGAAGACAGGTTAGAAATGCCAATATGTGCTGGAAATGGCATAGTGCGTGTGATGAAGGTTGCAGTATTGGCATTAACCGATATTCCCTCGATTTCATTGCTGGCGAGTATTGAAATGATACTACCTGAGTAATTGTGATAACACGGTTGAATGTTCTCAACACAAGAAGTGCTCAGGTTAAATGACGCGAATTTGCACTTGTCACAATCCACATTCTCATAGCAAGTGGGAGTGCACAGGAATGGTACTGAGCGCATACTTTGAGCATTAGATAGGGGGTAGAGATCGGCAGAACCCCGTAAAAATCTACCAAGTGCTGCTTCATAAATGCCGGGAGCAAAAGGCTGATAACCTTGAGACAGAGCCCAAGTAGCATCAATCGGTGACCATCCATTAGAACAAGCTCCCCCTAAATAGACTTCTACCCAGGCATGACCAGCAGATTCTAGAATATCCCCAAATGATGCTCCAGTGTAACGTGAAGGTAATCCTAAAGAGCGTAATAAACCAATGGCCAAATCCGTGAAGTGCCTACATTCCCCTATTCCATCGGTGTATGCAAGTAGGACCACATCTTCGACGCGAGCGGCTTCGGTATCTACATAGTCAAACTCACTCCGTACTCTTCGTATCAAATTGCTAATCGCCTGCTCAGCTGTATCTGGATCCCCCCCATTAGACGGAGGCGTGATTTTGTTATGAGCACCGACCGCATACTGAGCGTAACGCTGAATTTGGGTATCTTCGGGGTGGTGCAAACAGGAGCCAGCAAGCATATCTTGGTGTTCAGCGATGTCAAACGCAACTTGATCCAGTGAAATAGATAACCGCCAGTCGCTGTTACCATCATCAACATTAATCCAAGTCCCTGTGGGCCTAGATTTCAAGAGGCTCGGATCGGGATTAGTGACATATATCCAGAAGTCTGCGATACCGGTCTGCCCTGGTGTGAGGGTCGAGGGTGTCAATGTTATAGGTTGCTGATAACTGCTCCACGACGATCCGTTGTAGATTTCGGTGCCTACCGAACCAAAAGTTGGCAGCGCACCGGTGATAGTGACGGCTGCGTTGGTAAGGATTGCATTGCCAACATTTCTGAACGGCAACTGTAAGTGTACGTGATCGCCAAGCGTGATGCGCCAGTCAATCTCCCCCTGAAAAAATGCTGATCCGCCGTTGATATGCGATGAACCAATATAGGTAAGTGTGTCGGTTGACCCGTCCCCACAGACCAAACCTGTACTCCGCACATCATTTATACTGGCGAGCCACTCAGGTATGGGGCCTGCAGGCGGCACACACAAATAGGTTTCATTGAAGTAGAATTCTACAAGTTTAGTTAACTGCGTCAATGCAACGGGCAATGCGCCGCTCAGTTGGTTGCTATAAAGCAAAAGCTTTGTCAAGGCAGTGAGGTTGCCAATCTCAGGTGGGATAGAACCGCTCAGTAGGTTGTTACGCAGGGAAAGCGCCGTCAAGGCGGTGAGGTTGCCGATTTCGGGTGGGATGGAACCGGTCAGTTGATTGCCCCACAGGGAAAGCTCAGTCAAAGCGGTGAGATTGCCAATTTCGGACGGAATAGCACCGCTTAGTTGGTTTTTGGACAGGGAAAGCACTGTCAAGGCAGTGAGTTTACCAAT
>DAOUAQ010000322.1:0-6927 GCA_034433375.1 Anaerolineae bacterium
GTGGCGAACTCGCGCCCGCGCACGCCGAAGTCTTGCGTCTCACGGCTGTAGCTGCGCAAATAGCGGTACAGCGTGAGGAATTTTTGTATTACTGGCAGGGCGGGGGCGCGTTCGGATTCGTTCATGGCTTATCTCCTGTGGCAATCAGAAAATCCGTTTCATCCGTTCAATCCGTTGACATGGTTCGGTGTTGAAAATTTCGGTATAGAATATTTCGTCTACGAAATATAATACCATATCTCAACCTGATGTCAAGGGTACGACCTGATTGCTTATGATGTTACACTTTTCCGCGAACTGCGATATACATAATGAACCGGTTCGACAATCTCGTACAAGGAACAAACTATGGACTATACAGCCACGCGACCTTTATCAGTAACCGCAAGCAGACAGGATGAGGCCGATCTCATTCTCGCCGCGCGTACCGACGTGGAGGCTTACACGCAACTGTACCGGCGCTACGTTACGCCCGTTTACCGCTATTGCTATAGCCGTATGGGCAACGCCGCCGACGCCGAAGATGTGACCGCGCAGGTTTTTGTCGCCGTGTGGGAAGGGTTGCCATGCTACCGGCATCGGGGCGTTTTTGCAGCGTGGCTCTTCACCATCGCGCGCCGGCGCATCAGTGATTATTACCGTCGCCGCCGTGATTACCTGCCATTAGATGAGGCCCGCGATGCGCCTGCCGAGGATGTGTTGTCGGCGCATCTCGTGCATGCCGAGTCGCTGCGTCAACTGGCGACGCTGACGGCGGAACTGGACGACCGGCAGCAAGAGTTGTTGCGGCTACGTTTCGCCGCCGGGTTGAACTACAAAGAAATCGCCGCCATCGTGCGAAAATCCGAGGGCAGCGTCAAAATGGCGCTGCACCGTTTGCTCAAGATGCTCAAAAGCAACCTGGAGAACGAAGTGGAGGTGGGAGATGAAGTCTGAATCTTTGACGATCGAAAAGGAACTGACGGCGTTGTATCACGAACCAACACCTGCGCCTGAATTTGTGCAGCGACTGGAACAACAGTTGCGCGGCGTCACCAAAACGCGCCGCCCGCAACCCGGCGCGTCTCAACATACATGGCTCAGAATGGTACGTTGGGCGGCTATAGCGGTTTGCGTGTTCTCGTTGATGGGGATCGTGGCTGTAGGCCCGCAGCGAGTGTGGGCCGCATTACAGGCTTGGATTGGTTATGTTCCTCGTTTCGGCTTTACCGAAGTGGAAAACATCCGCGTGCTCGCAGAGCCGGTGGAAATGGCTGCCGGTGGCGTTGTTGTGCGAGTTCATCAAGGCGTCGTCACCACAGAGACCACGTTGGCTTTCGAGGTGCGCGGTGCAGCGCTACCGGATCGCTCTGTCCCAGGCATAGAGCTGGGTCTACAGTTACCGGATGGTCAAACACTGCCGCTGCGCTACGCTGAAATCAATTTCGCCTACGCCAATGGTTTTTCTGGCTTTTTGGTCTTTCCCCCGCTTCCGCTGGAAACTACCCAGGCCACTTTGGTGATGGACTACACCGCCATCCCTGGCGCACACCTGGCATTACCGTTGGCGTTGCGCCTTGCTGCCCGCGAAGGCTTTGTCGAGCCTTTTATCCGACCACACATGCCGGTCAATGCCAGTGACACGCGAAACGGCAGTACCTTGACTGTCACTCACGCAGCCTATGGCCCGGAGGAAACCGCGCTTAATCTGCAAGTGCAACATTCTGGCGAATGGGGATTCGGCGGCATCACCTTTATGCATCCTGTGACGTTTACTGACGATACTGGACGAGGTTATGCGCGTTTTTTTACCACACTCCCGGTCTCAGTTTTCGACCGGCAGCCGTCCGTTGGCGTCGGGCAGGATGCTTTGGCTTTTGGCAGCGTTGCGACGGACGCGCGACGCCTCACGCTAGAGGTGGAAAGTATGACGTTCTATCTGTGGGATATCACGCGCACCTTTGAACTTGACTTGGGACAAAATCCACGCATCGAACAAACATGGCCTTTGGACGTGAACTTTACTGTTGCGGATATACAAATTAACGTCGTGCAGGCAAAACTATGGACTGCGGGCATGTCGGGTGATTATGACAGCGGGGCGCGTTATTACCTGTGTTTCGAAATAACCGGGCAAGCCGAGGAGCGATTACTCACAGGAATATGGCTGCGCCATACCACCGTCAATGTACCCTTGCGACGCGGCGACTTTGTGCCAGAGAAGCCCGACACGGAAGGGAAAATGCACGTGGTTACCTATCTGGGCTTTAATGAACTCCCCACCGGTAAGTTAACCTTCATGGTTGACGGAATTGTATTCGAACAGGTTGGCCCGTGGCGTGTAACATGGGACATGCCATAACATCACACACGCATCCAGGGCATTGCATTTAGCCCTTGAAGAGACCAGACTACAAAAAAAGCCTGATGCGGCACACCTGGGAAACCTCGTGTATGCATCGAACGCAAAAAAACCGCAAAATGCGGGTATGGGTAGAGGCTTTTGTAGTCTTTTTTGTAATAGACGCGGCATTTCCTCGTATAATAGAGTAATGATCACACAACCGCGCCTCATCGAACGTTTGACCGCCGCAACGCAACCCGTGGATTGGGATGCTGTCTTCGCGGCGCTGTTGCCCAAAGTCTACCGCTATTTCTGCTATCGTGTGGGGGAGGGGCCGTTGGCGGAGGATTTGACGGCGACGACGTTCGAGAAGGCCTGGACCAAACGAACGCGCTATCGCCAGGACTTGAGCAGTTTTTCCACTTGGGTCTTCACCATTGCCCGCAACGTGGCGACCGATCATTTCCGCACCGCGCGGGCGACTGCGCCCTTGGCGGACGCGGGCGCGGTGCCCGCCGATGTCCTGTCGCCGGAAGCGGCATTCGCGCAGCGCGAGCATTTCGTCCGGCTGGCGCGTCACATCGGCCAATTGCCGGAGCGCGAGCAGGAGCTTCTGGCGCTCAAGTACGGCGCGGGCATGGGCCAGCAGGAGATCGCCGCCTTGACCGGCCTGACGGCCTCTCACGTCGGCGTGATCGTGCATCGCGCCGTGAAACAGTTGCGCGCAATAATGGAGGTTGACGATGAACGATGAATTTTTGACTCACGGTTTGCCGGACGTGCGACCGGCGTTCGCAAAAGCATTGCAAGGGAAACTACACGGCATCGAGCGGCGGCAGCGACGGCGCACCCACGCGGTGGTCTCGGCGCTCGTGGTTGGGCTGTTGCTCAGCCTGATGCTGACCTTACCGCCGGTGCGCGCGCAAGTGCGCTGGCTGCTCCGTGAAATCGGTGGGTTCAAGTTTGTGGAGACGGAAAACCCGCAGGAGGAGTGGAAAGCCGTCAGAACCGCCTTTTCCACGCCAACGCCTGCTCCCAGTTTCGACGGCGACTACCTTATGGAGAGAGTTGTCGAAGCGTTCCCCTACATTCTGGATGCGCCCGTTTGGAAACCGGATGGCTATGCTCAGAATGAATACGTCATTATCCGGCAAAAGCCGGAGGGTACTCTTGTTACCGCGCGTTGGCGCCCATTTGCGTGCAGTCCTTGCGAGACCTACATCTCGTTCGAGATCCGCAAGCTGCCTGAAGGGTTCTCTCTCATCCCCGCCGGCTCTGAAGGTGTGGCGGGAGCCGGTACGGAAACAATTAACCTTGGCGACCAAACCGCAACGCTGCTGCGTTTCCCCTCTACAAACGGCGGGGCTGTATGGGCCTTAGTGTGGCGTGCGGAAAAGGACGGGGAACGATTCGAATATCGCCTGTCTTCGAACGACCAGAAACTTACCCGTGAAGATATGCTCAGGATGGCGCATACGACCGGATTTGGCTGGTACGTGGAAAAAATCCGCCAGCGGCGTGGTAGCGAATTGCCTATGGTCAATCTGCCGGAAATTTTGGCCGTTTACCCAGAACTCGCGCGTTTTCTGCCCACGAGGCTGCCAGAAGGATTTACGCTGGAGCCACAGATGGCTATAGAGCCTGACAGCCAAAGGGTTATCCTGGGCTGGCGAGGTGAAAATGTAGACGATTCCGGCCACGCTCCTATCGCCATATCTATGAGCGTAGGACGCCCCTTCGATGTGCCTTTTGTCGTGAAACCCGATACGGTTAAAGAGGTGATGGTCGGCCACACCGTCGCCGCGATGTGGGAATTGGAATTTTTACGTGAACACGATCCAGATGGGCGCACCTATTCGCTCTGTTGCCTACGCAATGATTTGCAGTATTGTTTGTCCTGGCGCGAACCTGGCGTCACCTTCGATGACATCGTGCGCATGGTGGAATCCATCCCGGATGATGCCGGGGCATTGCTTGAGGAATTTGAATTTCTGCTCGATGTGACCCCTTGATTTAATTGGATTTTATGGTTTGATAAGTATACAATGATGACCAGGATTTGTGATGTGCCTTGCGCGCGTTTGCAGGCATAGAACCTATCCGAAAATTCACCGTTGACGCACTAAAAATGCCTGTAGACACAATTTCCGGATAGAATCATAAACTGAGGGTGGTGGTTATGGTAGAAAAGGTTGATATAAAAATCATTGATGATCTGGTGCAGTACATTGTGGAGTCAGTTCGCCCGCAAAGAATTATCCTGTTTGGTTCTGCCGCGCGTGGACAAATGGGGCCGGATAGCGACATTGACGTGATGGTGGTTGTGCCCGATGGCACGCATTGTCTCAATACAACACAGTACCTCTACAAACAACTCTTTGGATTCGGTTATCCTGTGGATATCCTGGTAACGACGCCTGCCGTGCTAGAACAGCATCGCCACAACAAAGGCTTAATCTATCGGAATGTGTTAGCCGAAGGTAGGGAAGTCTATGCAGTTTGAAACACCAGAGCCGGGGAGCGCGCGGGATTGGTTGCGCCGCGCCCGCAGCGACTTCGCATTGGCGCGCGTTGGCCCGCAACCTGACGTGATGTACAACGAGTTGTGCTTTCACGCTCAGCAGACTGTCGAGAAATGCCTCAAAGCTATCCTGATTGATCGAAAAATCGAGTTCCCGCGTGTTCACAATATCGCCTATTTGTTCGGGTTGTTGCCCTCTGATGTTGATTTGCCGTCTGCCGCGATTGAGGCAATGGGCTTGACAACTTACGCTGTGATGACCCGGTATCCTGGTGATTACGAAGAGATCACACCGGAAATGTATCAGGATGCGATTCGCGTGGCTTATGCCATTCTCTATTGGGCAGAGTCTATTGTCGGATAATGGTCAGAGATCGTGAATCCTGAATCACCGCATAACTTCAAGCAAAGATACCCACAAATCGCAAAGCCAAATCGTGCTTTGCGATTTTTCGTTCGTGATTTGCCTCTTGCCAAAAACCCTCAAATATGCTATTATATATCCATAACAGATATAACCGATACGGATATAGATTGGAGCATTGACTCGTGGATCAAATCACACCCGACCTGGACCAAATCTTACCCTTGACGCCGGCTGTATTTCACATCCTGTTGGCTTTGGCCGACCAGGAGCGGCACGGTTACGGCATCATGCAAGAAGTGGCAACGATGACGCGCAACCACATTCAAATGGGGCCGGGTACGCTCTATGGCACGATCAAGCGCATGTTAGCGGCGCGCTTCATCGCGGAGTCCGATGAGCGGCCTGATCCCGATCTGGACGACGAGCGCCGCCGCTATTACCGGCTGACCGATTGGGGACGGCAAGTTCTGACCGCCGAGACGCAGCGCCTGGCGGCCCTGGTCCAGGTGGCGCAGACCAAAAAGCTGCTTGGCTCCACAGGTGCGGTCTGATGGCACAGCCGCTAGCGACAGGCCATTTTCCCCGCGCAGAAAGCGTCTACCGCGTCCTGCTGCGGGTGTATCCTTCGGATTTCCGGCGCGAGTATGCGGCGTTGATGGCGCAACTGTTTCGCGATCTGTGCCGAGACGCCTACTGCCGATGTGGCCGCGCGGGACTGGTACGATTGTGGCCGCGAGTGTTGGCGGACACGGTCATAACGGCGACAGTTGAACACATTCACACGATAGAGGAAGGAGTAGACACAATGAGCAAGCGACAACACGGAATGATTCTGTTTTGGTCGGGGTTACCGCTCGGGATCGGTATCGTTCTCTCCCTGATCAATCCCCGGTTTATGCTGCAATTGTTGGCGCCCAGTACGGCCCAACCTGTCGGTTGGCTGATGACAGCAGCGATTGTGGGATTGGCGGCAGCAGCCTACATGATTCAACGCAAGACCGTGCTCGCCGCCGCTGCGGACACGTCTGCCGGTGTGACGCAAGACCGTCCTGCGCGGCGCGGAGTCGCCTTCGTGGCAAGTATCTTGTTCCTCATTGTCCCGGCCTTGCTGCTGGTCTTGTTTGGCCCGGCCTTCATTACCCTTTTGTTATCCGGTATCCTTCACTGACATAAATCACACATCGCAAAGCGCCCCACTGGCTTTGCGATGTGTGATTCGCAACTCGCAACTCGCAACTCTTAACTCTTAACTCGCTACACTTCATCCGGATGCAGCTTCTCCAGCCGCTCCGCGTAATCGGCGCGACCGGTAGCGCGTAACCGTTCCAGGTACTTGGGCAGCTCGTAGCGCGTGTGCGAGGGACCGCCTTCGCGCAGCACCGTCATCAGCGGGTCGATGTTGGTTGTGCTCTTCAGCATCATCTCGTGGTGCCACTCCGCGAGCATTCCCATCGCCTTGTCCACCAGATCGGACCGCTCGGCGATCAGGTTGTGCTGCATGTAGGGATCGTCGGTCAGATTGAACAGCATCACCGGATCGAGCGCCTTGTGCCCGTCGTGGTACGTCCGCAGGCAGACCCACGCCTCGCCCTCGATGTCGAAACGCACGGCGCGCTGCACCGACCACGCGCCCTGGCTGGTGATGAGGTACGGGCGTCCCTGTTCCTCGCCGGCCTTGAACGCCTCTGCATACGAGACGCCGTCCCAGTTGCCGGG
>DAOUAQ010000323.1:0-15958 GCA_034433375.1 Anaerolineae bacterium
TGCTCGCCCAACATCTCCTCGATGCGCAGGAGTTGGTTGTACTTGGCGATGCGGTCGGAGCGGCAGGGCGCGCCGGTCTTGATCTGCCCGGTGTTGAGCGCCACGGCCAGGTCGGCGATGGTGGAATCCTCGGTCTCGCCGGAGCGGTGGGAGGTGACGGCGGTCCAGCCGTGCTTGTGGGCCATTTCGATGGCGGCGATGGTCTCGGTGAGCGAGCCGATCTGGTTGAGCTTGATAAGCACAGAGTTGGCGGCCTTCTCCTTGATGGCGCGGGCGATGCGCTCGGTGTTGGTCACCAGCAGGTCGTCGCCGACGATCTGAATCTTGTGGCCCAGACGCTCGACCATCAGTTTCCAGCCGGCCCAGTCATCTTCCGCCAGACCATCCTCGATGCTGATGATGGGGTATTTCTCCACCCACCTGGCATAGAAGTCCACCATTTCCTCGCTGCTGAGGATGCGACCTTCTTTGGCGAGGTTATATTTGCCATTTTCGTAGATTTCGGATGCGGCGGGGTCCATCGCAATCCAGATGTCCTGGCCCGGCTCGTACCCGGCCTTCTGAATGGCCTCCAGGATGAGTTCGATGGCTTCCTCGTTGGTCTTGAGACTCGGCGCGAACCCGCCCTCATCGCCGATGCCGACGCCGTAGCCACGCTTCTTGAGCACCGACTTGAGCGCATGGTAGGTCTCCGTGCCCCAGCGCAGCGCCTCGCTGAAGGACGGCGCGCCCACGGGCATCGCCATGAATTCCTGTAGATCCGGGCCATCGACGGCGTGCTTGCCGCCGTTGAGGATGTTCATCATCGGGACGGGCAGCACGTGCGCGTAGGTCCCGCCGATGTAGCGGAAGAGCGGCAGCGCCAGGTAGTCGGCGGCGGCCTTTGCCACGGCCAGCGAGACGCCCAGGATCGCGTTCGCGCCCAGCTTGGACTTGTTGGGCGTCCCGTCCAATTCCAACATCATCTCGTCAATGCCCTTCTGGTCGGTAACGTCCCAACCGAGCAGTTCATCGGCGATCACATCATTGACATTCTCGACGGCGTTCAGCACGCCTTTGCCCAAATAGCGGCGCTTGTCGTCGTCGCGCAGTTCCAGAGCTTCGTGAACGCCCGTAGACGCCCCAGAGGGGACAGCAGCGCGACCAAAACTGCCATCCTCAACGTAAACATCAACCTCAATGGTCGGATTGCCCCGCGAATCCAGAATTTCGCGCGCGATAATCCCTTCAATTTCTGGCATAGTAAACCTCCTCAACTTTTGTATGTAAATGGTTCCAGATATTTTTTATCTGCTGCGCTGCATGATACACGAAAGGGCCAGGAGAGCAAGGTGTCTATTTGCTCTCCAATAGCTGTTCCACTTCGCGGATCAAAAACGGCAGGTTTGGCTCAGTGAAAGAAAGACCGGGCGCGGGGATGCGGTGGTGTTTGATGTCTGGATGGATGTGTTTATGGTGCGGCGCGGTAACCGCAAGTGTTGTGTCATTTGGATGGGGCCAGGAATCATACCAGTACACTTTGTCTTTGTCGGTATAGTGCGCCCGACAGTATGTTTCTGCGTCTGGTAGCGGCTTTTCGATGAACGGGGGATGGCAATGGGATAGTTCATACCGGTAGGCAATGATAACGCCTTGTTGGAAGTCGAGAACTTCATATATGCATAACACGACGTTGGTACCAAACGTCAAGAACCCGGTTAATCGTGCTGTGTCCAACCCTGGCGGCGCTAATACCAGAGTGCTCATACGGATAACGCGATAACGGGTTGGCAGCGTGTAGATCAGATACTCATACCGGCTGCGATTTAACATGGGACTTTCACTATGCAGGTACAGCGATATGGCGTAGTTGTTCTACCATAGATTGACGCTGTAACAATTCACGATAGCGTTGCTCGCGGTGTAACGAGACTTTGTACAGAGAACTCCATTCGAGAAAATCGTAAAACTGCGGCAAGTCGGTATCGTCGAATTCGGAAAGTTCTCCAGACTGAAAGGCCTGATAAAAGTCGGTGGAAAGCACGCCATATTTATCTTCGAAGGCGCGCAACTGCCACTCGAGCCAATGTATTTCGCGGATTAGTTTTTGGAGTTCCATTGCCTGCCCCTTTACGTGCGACGATCTTTCATTCATTATACATAGCTTCTGCGCTCCCGTCAAAAAGCACTTTGTGCGCATAAACGATGCGGTGGCAATGACGTGGTGTCGAATACATCCACAATAACCAGACAGAGGGAGCTTTATAGCTCCCTCTGCTTTACACCGACGCCGCCACGGCGCCAGAATGGCTTCTACGGTCTGGCTTCGAGCGTCACCGTGAGCCGCTGTTGCTTCCCGTTGCGGAGGATGGTGAGCGTGACCTCGTCGCCGGGCTGCGATTGGCGCACACGCGCCTGAAGCTGCGGCATACTGGTGATGGCCTCCCCGTTCCAGGCGGTGATGACATCTCCACCTGCGGCAAACTCTTGCCCATTGAGGGTAATGACTTTGTCGCTGCCGCGCAAACCGGCTCTGTCCGCCGGGCTGCCGGACTGCACCTGCCCCACCAGCACACCCTGCTGGTCGGCGGGCAGATCCATCGCCGTGGCGACTTGCGAGTCGAGCGTCATTGCCATGATACCTAACCAGGCAGTCTGCGGGGTCGCCGGCCTATCCTCACCCTGTTCAGGCGTGACGGGCACAATCGCGGTGCTCTGCGCGGGCCGCTCCCCTAACGTGACCGTCAGCTCGCGCGTCTCCCCGTCACGAATGACGGTAAGGGTGGTTGTTTCGCCGGCCGAAAAGCGCGCCAGGTTAGCGACCAGATCATCGAAGTTGTTGACGGGGTTGCCGCCCAAAGCAATGATGACATCGCCGCCCGTGGGCAAGTTCTGTCCATCCACCGTGATCTGATCGTCGCTGCCAAGCAGACCGGACTGGCTGGCGGGACTACCATCCTGCACAGTGATGACCAGCGCGCCACGTTGGTTCTCGTCCAGGTTCATCGCCTGCGCCACATCAGGGCTGAGCGTCGTGCCGCTGATGCCCAGCCAGGCGTGCGTGTAGTTGCCCTGGTCAATGAGCGCCGGAACGACCTTCTCGACAATCGCCGCGGGGATCGCAAAGCCGATGCCTGCCGATGCCCGCACAGGGGAAATGATCGCTGAAGGCACACCGACAACCTTGCCCTCTTCGTTGACCAACACGCCGCCGGAGTTGCCGGGGTTAATGGGCGCATCCGTCTGGATGATGTCGGGAATGGTGTAACTCGTGCCGGTCGTACCCTCCATATCCACGGGCATTGACCGCCCCACCGCGCTGATGAAGCCCACCGTCATCGTATTTTCCAGACCGAAGGGGTTGCCGATGGCGACGGCAAGCTGCCCAACGCGCGCCCGGTCTGAATCGCCCATCGTTACGGGATGGAGACGCCCGGCGGGCACATTCACCTTGATCACCGCCAGGTCACTATTGGCATCTGCGCCGATGAGTTCAGCCACGGCGATGGTACCATCAGAGAACTGCACGCGGATTTTGTCCGCATCCGCAACGACGTGGTTATTCGTGAC
Source organism: Anaerolineae bacterium (assembly GCA_034433375.1). Classification (GTDB taxonomy): domain Bacteria; phylum Chloroflexota; class Anaerolineae; order B4-G1; family SLSP01; genus DSWT01. The sequence goes on from DAOUAQ010000323.1 coordinate 3,550, forward strand.
AATGTGCCCTTGCTTATCCCACACAAAGCCTGAGCCTGCACCCTGTTGGTACTGCTCCTCTGGAACCTGCGGCGTCGAACCGAAGAAGGGCATCTGCTGCATCATCGGCGAGACTTTCTGCGTGACCTGGATACTCACGACCGAGGGATTGACGTTCTCATAGATGCCGCCCAGGGTAGCTTCCAGAGCGTCCAAAACTGTGCCCTGCGTCATAGCGCCGGTATCAGGGGCAGACAGAACCGGCGTTGTGGCGCTCTCCTGCTGCGATTCTGCCACGACGGGCATAACACTCTGACTTATCAACTGGCCCACTGCGCCGCAGCCGGATAACGTCAGCATAGCCAACACAACCAAAACACTCACACTATAGATAGACTTTTTTGTTTTCATAGTCTGCACCTCCTTACATTCAACGGTTAATCGTTGAAACGTTGCTTGCCTGAGCCAGCCGTCGGGAATCAGCGCCTTATCCTACCTGGATAAGTACAAACGCCGAAACCCGAGGCTGGCGACTCCACTGATCCAGTATGAGGGCGCAACATCCTGAAGAGCACCTTGAGGCGTTTAACCCTCTCTCGAATCAGACTACGCTCTTATCATATCCGATTTGCGCGCAGAAATCTTTAAGGAAAGCCATACCTTACTTTAAGAAGAGTTTAAGACGGAGGCGTTGAAACGTTCAAACGATGATTGACTTATCACACGGGGAGGGTATAGTCGAGATTGTTGATTACAATACACCCTGCGGAGTCATGCTATGAAACCCTGGAAAACGCTGGCGCGGCGCACAATTTTGCTTCACAGCAAGTTTCTCGTTGTCGAAGAACACGCAGTCGAACTGCCCGATGGGCATATCATTGCGGATTGGCCCTGGATCATCACGCCAGACTATATCAACGTGACGGCAATGACCGAGGCGGGCTTGTTTTTGTGCTTCCGGCAGACGAAGTACAGCGTGGAGGGCACATCCCTCGCGGTGGTGGGCGGATACCTGGAACCTGGCGAAGATCCGCTGGAAGCCGCAAAACGTGAACTACGCGAAGAAACCGGCTACGAAGCGGCAGAATGGCTGGCGCTGGGCTGTTATCCCGTGGACGGCAATCGCGGTGCGGGCCTGGCCTATCCCTTCCTGGCGACAGGCGCGCGTCGTGTCTCGGAAATCCATGCCGATGATTTGGAAGAACAAGAGCTGCTACTGCTTTCTCGCGCTGAGATAGAGGCCGCACTGGATGCCGGGGAATTCAAGTCCTTGCCGTGGGCAGCGGCAGTCGCGCTTGCGCTGCGGCGGCTGAAATAAGAAAAAGCGCCGTGGCATATCCATGCCACGGCGTCACAGGAGGGATTACGCGCGCACAATCTTGAACTACGGCGTTAACATTGCGCAGGAACAAGAGCGCAATCCACGTTCGAGTAAGCTGGTCCGACAGAGAGCTTCGCATTGATCGAGGTTACAAATTCACGAAAACGGTCCCACAGCGTCAGCTTCGTCCCCTGGGCCAGTTTTGCCAGTTGATGATCATGAGCTTCTTGATACAACTTGTTCATACGATGCTTGTGGATAATCATCGCATCAAAATCGTTATGCATTTTTCGCCTCCAATTTCCCGATTTATGAATCTACCGGTTATAGCAGGTAGACATAGTTAATTTATATTTACAAGATCATTATATTATAAATTAAGTAGAATTGATATAGTACTTAAGTACTATATCGGAAGGTGAGAGAGCCGACGAGATGGACCTAAGCATCTCAATGCTAGGCGCTCCCGAAGTGCGCTGGCAGACCAAACCCCTGCTGATCCCCAGACGCCAGACGCGCGCGCTATTATATTACCTGGCGGCGCGCCTGCAACCTCTGCCGCGCCAACACCTGTGCTTCATCTTTTGGCCGGATATGGCGGAAGCGGCGGCGCGGCGCAATTTCAGCCGTCTGCTCAATCATCTGCGGCGCACACTGCCCGACCCTGACATCCTGATCGCTACCGATGAGCGGGTGCTCCTGGACCCGCAACGCGCCTGGTCAGACACGGCAACCCTCGACCGCCTGTGGACAGCCTACACACAGGCCGCCCCACCGCGACACAGCGCCGCCCAGGCTTTGCGTCAGGCTGCGGCGCTCTATCGCGGCCCCTTCCTGGATGGCTTCAGCCTCCCGGATCACGCGGAATTCGAGCTATGGGTCAGCACAGAAAGCGAGCATTGGCAGCGCCTATACCTGAAAATGCTGGCAGCCTTGACTGACGAGGCCGCCAGCGCAGGCGATTACGCCTCCGCCATCGCCCACGCGCAACGTTACCTCGCCGTTGACGACCTCTGCGAAGACATCCACCGCCGCCTCATCGCCCTCTACGGCGCAGTTGAGGACCGAAGCGCGGCGCAGCAACAGTTCGAACGCTGCGTCACCATCCTGGAGCGCGAATTGGGCGTTGATCCCCTGCCGGAGACGCAGATGACCTACCACGCCGTCCTGGAAGGCCGTAGATCGCCGCCGACGTCGCCGGAGTTGCGACCTGTGTGGGAGACGCTGCCGGGGCTGACGGCGCCGCTGGTAGGACGTCACGAAGCGTTGGCGTTTCTGGAAAGCGCCTATCGCGCCACGCGCGCCGGGCAAGGCCGCTTTGTCCTGATCAGCGGGGAACCTGGGATCGGCAAATCACGCCTGATGCGCGACTTCGCCGCCCGCCTGGAAGGCCAGGCGCTCATCATCGCCGGAGCAGGCCATCCCGACACCCGCGCGATGCCCTACCAACCACTCATCCAGGCGCTCCGTCTGGGATTCAAACTGCGTCCGCCGGAACTGCTGTCGCACTCGCGCTGGCTGGTCGAAGCGGCGCGGCTGATGCCCGAACTCCGCGACGTCTACCCCACCCTCCCCGATCCCGCCCCCCTCCAATCTGCCGAGGTGCGCGCCCGGCTGTTCGAGAGTTTGCGCGAACTCGTCCTGAGCCTGGCAAGTGGACGGCGTCCACTGCTGCTGTGCCTGGACGACTTGCAATGGGCGGATAGCGTCACGTTGGAATGGCTGGCCTACCTGGGACGCGCATTGCGGTCCACGCCAGTGTTGATCCTGGGAACGTGTCGCAGCGGTGATGGCGAAACTATCGCCGAACTGCGCGCCGCACTGCGACGCTGCGATGTCCTCTCTGAGCTGCCGCTTGCCGGACTTGAAGCGCCGGCTATCTGGCAACTGCTCCACCAACCGGCGTGCGCGCACCTGGAACCGGGCCAGGCGGACATGTTAGCCGGACGGCTGCACCGGGCCACGGGCGGCAATCCTTTCTTCATCCTCGAAACGCTGCGCGGTTGGATCGAATCGGGTTGCGCCGACGAGCGTCTGGCCGACCTGAGCGCCGCCGAACGGGATTGGCCGCTGCCCGACAGCGTCCGCGATGCGGTGAATAGCCGGCTGGCGCGGTTAAGTTCGCAAGCGCGCCAGGTACTCGAAGCCGGCGCCGTCTTGGGCGAGACGTTCGATTTCGACGCCGCACACCTGACATCGGGGCGGCGGGCAATGGAGACGGTGGACGGGCTGGATGAACTGGTCGCGCGGCAACTGCTCGTCGAACACCCGCCGGATAACGGATCGAGCCGCTTTCGCTTTCAGCACGCGATTGTGCGCGAAGTCGTTTATCGCAGCCTCAGCACGTGGCGGCGCAGACTGTTGCATCGCCGCGCCGCCGAAGTGCTGGCAAAATTGCGTCCCGACGCCGCCGTGATCCTGGCAGGGCACTACGAAAATGCCGGCGCGCCGGCACAGGCCGCGCAGTATGCGCTGCGAGCGGGCCTGGCGGCAAAGCTGATCTTTGCCCACGTCGAAGGTCGCGCGCACTTCGACCACGCGCTGGCGCTCTTGCAACAAGAAGCCGCCGCGCCACAGGATGCTGGCAATCACAGATTGCAAATTGAGGCGCTCAACGGGCGGGGATGGGTCCACCGGTTGTTGGGCGATATGGAAGCCTTCGACCGCGACTCCCAGGCCATAGCGCGGCTGGCCGCGCCGCTCGGCGACCCGCGCATCATGGCGCAACTGCACTGGCGGGAAGCCTACGCGCAGCGCTGGTTCTGCCGTTACGCTGAAGCGCGCCGCGCCGCCGAAGCCGGATTGCGGTTGAGCCGCGCAGCAGGCGACACGCTGTTGGAAGGCATGTGCTGGCGCGAGTTGGGTCGAGTGGCGCGGGCGGTGGGAGACTACGAACGCGCGCAAACAGTCCTGGAACAGGCGCGGCGCATCTTCGCCGCCGCAGGCGAAATCGTGTATGAGCTGCACGCGTTGAGTAACCTCTCAACACTGGCCTGGTGTCAGGGTGACGCTGCGCTGGCGGCGGCGTGGGCGCAGCAGGCATTACACCAGTGCGACACCCTTCACCTGCCTCTTGAACGCCGTCTTCCCCTCGGCGACCTCGGCGCAGCGGCCATCTTGCGCGGTGACGGCGACACGGCTCGGCGCGATCTCCAGGAAAGCCTGGACATCGCCCGGCAGATCGCCGATCGCACACAGGAAATCTTCTGCCTGGGCCACCTGGGCTGGCTGGACGTGCAGGAGCAGCAGCCGTCTGACGCGCTGAAACACCTTCACGCGGCGCTGAATCTCGCCGAACAAATCCACTCCTGCACCGAACAAAGCTGGCTGCACACCGGCCTGGCCGAGGCGCACACCCTCCTCGGCGACGCGGGCAAAGCGACATTTCACGCGCAGCGCGCCCTGCACCTGGCGCAAAGCCTCGGCCAGGCCTACGAACTCGCGCTGGTGACGAGATTCAATAAAACGTAAAGCGTAGGAATCTTCCCCATTTACGTTTCACGTTTTATCCTCCACGTTTGTAGACAATTTGTAGACATCATCCTGTTACACTACCGGTTAAAAACGGAGGTGTTGACGGATGAATCCTCCTACGATGTACGCATCATTCCTCGTCCGCGTATGGCAGGATGCTGACACTGCGGCTATCATCCCGCCCGTCGCTACATGGCGCGTCGAGATCGAACACATTCAAACCGGCCAACAATGTTTCTTCGACACACTTGGGCAAGCCCTCGACTTTTTGTACCGCCAGGTCTATCCCGTAGACACCATCAGCGATAAAACACTGTAGCGCGAGTTGGCAACTCGTGGCAACGGCGGATTGACAATTCGCCCCACAAGCCACTTTGTTTTCACAAGGAGGTATGCGATGAAAAAGTACAGTTCATTCAACGGATGGCGTGGAGCGGCGGCGCTCTTGCTCATCGGGCTGGCAATGGGGATCGTCACCATCCCCCGCGCCGCGCCGGTCAGCGCACAGCATGGCGAGCCGCTTGCTCCTACCGTCGCGCCGATTACAAACCTGCCCTTTGATCAGTTCAGGCCACGCATGGCATACAATGCGACGGCCAATGCCTATCTGGCGGTGTGGGAACACGCCTATTCCGCGACCGATTACGATATCTACGCGCGCCGGGTGGATGCCGGCGGCGCCCCCCTCGGCTCGGAGATTGGCGTTGTGACGTCGAATATCCACCAGAACCATCCAGACGTGGCCGCAAATCCGGCGGCCAACGAATACCTGATCGTCTGGGAGCACGAGTATTCCGCCACCGATCACGACATCCACGCCTGGCGCATGACAACTGCGGGGACGCTGATCGGCAGCGAATTAACCATCGCGGCGAACGCTGCCTTCGAGAGCTATCCGGTTGTCGCTTACAATCCGGTCAGCAACGAGTACCTCGTCGTGTACCAACGACGCGTGGGCAGCGACGAGTTCGCGCAATACGACATCTACGCGCAGCGCGTTCATCCTGAGGGCGTGCTCATCGGCAGCCCAATCCTCGTTAGCGGCAACACACTGAATGAAATCTACCCGGCAGTAGCGCGCGGCGACGGCTATCTGGTGGTCTGGCAAGGCCGGCAACCCGGTACAGGCGACTACGGCATCTTTGGACAGCGTCTCGGCGATTTAGGAACGCTCATCGGCGGTTCTATAGCTATCTCCACCTGGGCAGAGGATCAGCTCGCGCCGCGCGTAGCTTACAGCTACGAAAGCGGCACATACATGGTCGTTATGGAAGATCACTATTACGGCGCGGCGAACGGTTGGGACATCTCCGGACAGATCGTGAAGACTGATGGCACACTGGGGTCGTCGCTCACCATCGCAGGGGGCAGTGATACCAGGCATCAGTTCAATCCCGACATCGCCTACAGCCAGGCCGGTCGCAGCTACCTGGTGACGTGGGAACTTGAATACGGCACGTCAGACCACGATGTATATGGCCGCCGCGTAGCCTACAATGGATCGCAGCCTGAAAGTCAGTTCGCCATCTCCTATCTGGCTGTCAATGAGGCGCACCCGGCTATCGCGGCCGGCGGCGGCTGGACTTTCCTGGTTGCCTGGGAAGACTCGCGCAACTATGCGGCGCAGGGCGTTGATATTTACGGCGATCTGCGGACTTTGAGCATCCCCACATTCAGAGGTCACGTCTATTCTGGGGCGATAGGCGACACCACCACACCTTTAGCTAACGTGACCGTGGAGTTGTACTGCTCGAATACCGTCGGCTATCTGGGTGAGCTTATCGCTGCGAGCAACACCAACAGCCAGGGTGAGTACGCGCTGCCGGCCTACACACTGTGCGAGGTTTACAATATCCTGGAGACCGATCCCCAGGGCTATCTCTCGGCTGGCGCGCAGTCGCCCAGCGGCGTCATCCTCAACGCCAACTGGATTTATTACACCTATCCGTTAACCGGCAAAACGCTCACCGAGAACAACTTCTGGGACTATCCCGAAGGCCCTAGCGACGAATTACCGCCCGGCAACTGGGCCAACTTCACGCCGGCGGTGTGGATCAACACGCAAGCGCCGGATTGCGCGGTACAGGTGGAAGACACCTTCTCCGGCTTAGACGTGGGGACGGCGGCGTATGCCTATTCCACGGACGGCGGCGTCACGTGGAGCGCGTGGCAACCGGCGACGTGCAGCGGCGAGGGCGGCACAACTGAGCCGCAGATCATCACCGCCGCTGCCGTCCCGTTCAGGCAGGATTCCGGCCCTTCTGCGCTGAACCGCGTCAAGTTCCGCATCGCCGACCGCGCGGGCAATATGGGCGAAAGCGGCGTCTACAGTGTACAGATTGACACCGTCCCGCCGCAGAATCCCACGAACATCACGTGCCCCAATCACCCGCCGTACACGTGGTCAGGGATCAGCCAACTGACGTGCCAGTGGTCGGGCGCAACCGACAACGTGAGTGGCGTAGCCGGCTACAGCATTGACGTGGATCAATCCCCATCCACCCTACCGGCGCCGGTGTTCGAGACCTCGTCCACCGACCTGAGTATGCCGTTGAGCGATAGCAATTCGTGGTACGTTCACGTGCGGACGGTTGATCAGGCCGAGAACGCGGCCAGCGGGGCCGCGCATTACGGCCCGATCTACATTGATACCCTGCCGCCCTACTCCAGCGCCACCTCGCCCGGCACAGTTCACGTCGCCAGCTTCACCGTGAGCTGGTCAGGCAGCGATTATGGCGGTTCCGGCATCGCCAGTTACGACGTGGAGCGCAAAGAAGCCAGCTCGGGGAGCCTCTGGCAGGCGTGGCAGACGCAGACGACGGCGACCTCTGCCGTCTTCAGCGGCGTTCTCGGACATACGTACTGCTTCCGCGTCCGCGCCCGCGACCAGCTCGGCCACGTCGAAGAATGGCCGTCGTATACCGACGGCGACACCTGTACCGCCATCAGCACCGATTTGACGATCACCGGCCTGGAAGTCACGCAAGCCATCCAAAATCTGGCGAACGACGTGCCGTTGATCGAGAAGAAGGATACGTGGGTGCGCGTGTACGTCAATTCGGCGTCCTTCAACATCGGCGGGGTGGACGCGCGCTTGTATGGGACACGCGGCGGCTATCCCCTGCCTGGCTCACCGCTCGTCCCACAATTCGCCATCACCGCCCGCACCGACGGCGGCAATCGAGGCAACCTGCAAGATGCTTTCCTCTTCTACCTCCCCGCCGCGTGGCGCAACGGCACAGTGACGCTTCAGGCAGAGGTCAACCCGGCGCACACCATCGCCGAGGACAGCTACAGCAACAACGGCACCAGCCGCACAGTGCTTTTCCAGCCGTCCGATCCGTTGTGCGTGGTGATGGTGCGCGTTCACCTGCACCCGCAGACCGCGTCTATCTATGATCCCGGCTTCTGGGACATCGTCGAGATGGCGCGCCGCATCTACCCTATCTCCGAATTCCGCGTCTACGAGGGCGGCACCGTCGAGCCGTGGTTCCATCTCTTCGGCGACTGGACACTGCCGGGCGACTTCGGCTACGTGTTGAGCAAGTTATGGGATTACGACAACTGGCACAGCGATCCGGACGGCTGCCCCACAACGCATTACTGGGGCATGGTCCATCCTAGCCACCTGGCCGGCCGGTGGGGGATGGCTTACGTGGGCGGTGACGAAGCTGCCGGGGTGATGGATGTAAGTCCCCAGACCCCCTACTGGATGCGACCGCTCGGCGGCTACACGATGGCGCACGAACTGGGGCACAATCTGGGCCGCAGACACGTCAACTGCACAGGCAGCGAAGCCGACGGTGGCGAGATTGACACCGGCTACCCCTATCCCACGTGCCAAATCGCGCCCAACGATCCGAACGGCTATTACGGTTTGGCGTGGCCGATTGGCTACAGTGTCGCCAAACCGGAAATCGTCGCCCCCACCGAGGCCACACCGCTCATGTCCTACGGCTGGCCGCAGTGGATTGACGATTACACGTACAGGGCGCTCTTCGCTCGCCTCGATCTACAGGCGACGGCAGCCACCGCGCTCCCTGCTGCCTGGACGCAGGCTGAAGTCTACCTCTATGCTTCCGGATGGATCACGCCGGCCGACCAGACCGCCTTCCTCAGTCACTTCTATCTACGCGACGATGTCAAGCCACGGCTGCTCGAACAATCGTGGGCCAATACATTCAACGCCGACAATCCCTACAGCCTGACGCTGGAAACCGACGCAGGGGACGTCCTCTACAGCCATCCATTTAACCTCAACGTGAGTTTCGGACAAGACATCACGACTACCCCGCAATTCTTCGGCGAGGTTTTCCCCTACCTTTCCGGCACAACGCGCATCGTCCTGTATCACGCGGGCGTGGAAATGGCCGCGCGGCCCGTCAGCCCGCACGTCCCCACCGTGACGGTCGTTTCGCCGAGCGGCGGCGAGACGTTGACGGATAGCCTCACCATCACCTGGATTGCCAATGATCCCGACGAAGAAGAAAGCCTGCGTTATGCTGATACATATCACGTCGGCGCCATAAACTTGACGCGCTTTGGCGGAATGCAGTTCACCCTCCAATACAGCGCCGACGATGGGGCGACCTGGTCCTATCTGGACTCTGGCCTACCAACGACGACCCTGACGATAGAGGACGTCAGCGCGTTGCCGGGCGGCGAGGATGCGCGGGTGCGGGTCATCGTCAGCGACGGCGTGAATACCAGTTACAGCGACTCGTCGGTTTTTAGCCTGGCTCATCACGCGCCGGAAGTGTCCATCATCGAACCGCACAGTCTGCGCCGGTTTGCCTGGGGCGATCCCGTCATCCTGCGCGGCGCGGCTCTCGACGCGGAGGACGGCCCACTCAGCGACATCGTGTGGACGTCCGACCTTGATGGCGCGCTCGGCGTAGGACAGGAATTGCTGCTGACGACGCTGATCACCGGTATGCATCACATCACCGCCCAGATCACGGACAGTGACGCGATGCTCGGCGCGGCGACGGTGACAGTGAGCGTCGGCGTGGAATACGAGAAGGTGTATCTGCCGCTGGTTTTGCGAAAGCAATGAAAAATCTCTTCGAATTGGGGCGCGCGTCACCGTGAGCGGTTCGAGCGACCGGCGCACGAAAAATTCACGCTGGCACTCATCCGCCTCAGCCTGAAAATGATGGCTTCCACATAGACATCGTTGCTGACGCGCAAGGAGATTCAGATGAAAACGGTATTTCTCTCATTCGCATCGGCATTGCTGCTCATTATGGCGGTGGGAGGGCTGATGCCCCAGGAGACGATTTACTATGTCGCCCTCACCGGCGCTGACAACAACCCCGGCGACTTCGCCCGTCCCTGGCGCACGATTCAGAAGGCGGCAGATACGTTAGTTGCGGGCGATACGGTCTATATCCGAGCTGGCGTGTACGAGCAGCAAGTCATCCCGCAGAACTCTGGCAGCGCCGGGCAGCCGATCACCTACGCGGCCTATCCCGGTGAGACGGCGACGATTGAAGGCAGCGGCGTCACGCTGCAAGACGACTTGGATGGACTGTTCCTTGTTGCAGCTAAGAGCTACATCATTGTATCCGGGCTGCGTTTCACCAACGCCGGGCCGTATGGCAACAATGCCGGTATCATGGTTCTCAACTCCAGCTATACCACCGTTGAGAACAACGTGACCTACAATACGAACTCGTCTGGCATTGGCGTTTGGGGCAGCCACAATGTCGTCGTGGATGGAAACCGGGTTGATGAGGCCGGCGGTGGGGGATGGCAAGAATGTATCACCGTCGCCGGGACCGATACGTTCGAGGTGCGCTACAACGAGGTGCTCAACTGTCATAAGGAAGGCATTGATGCCAAGGATGGCGCTTCCAACGGCAAAATCTACCACAATCACGTCCATCACGTCGAAGCCGTGGGCATCTACGTAGATGCGTGGGACAAACACACGTACAACATCGCCGTGTACCAAAATGTCGTCCACGACATCCAGGATAACAATGGCTTCTCCATCGGTTCAGAACAGGGCGGCCTGTTGGAAAATGTGCGCGTCTACAACAATATCGCCTACAACAACCGTTACGTGGGGTTGACCCTCCACAACTGCTGTCCAGGTCCGGCCACGCATCCGGTGCGGGACATCTCAGTGATCAACAACACTTTTTACAACAACGGCTGGACGGTCTGGGGCGGCGGCATCACAGTGGACAACCCGGATGCGCAGAACGTCGTCGTGCGCAACAACATCGTCAGCCAGAACCTTTACTTTCAGATCGCGGTAGCCGAGGATGTGCCCACAGCCACGCTCACCATAGACCACAATCTGGTTGACGGTTTCCGGGGGACCGAGGGGGAGATTTACGGCGACGATGCCGTGGTGGGCGACCCGCGGTTCGTCAATTCTGCCGGGGGTAACTTCCACCTGCGAGAGGGTTCCCCGGCTGTTGATGCGGGTTCTACGATAGACGTACCGCCGGATGATTTCGACGGCCGCCCGCGGCCCCTGGATGGCAACAGCGATGGGACTGCGGCTTACGACATCGGCGCGTATGAGGCGGTAGCGTACACACACCGGGTATATCTGCCACTCAGCATATCAAACGGCGGGGGCTACTTTGGCGAATTTCGACATCCCGAGGAATGATAGGCGTTTGGGTGACGCCATGACCTTATCGCCATCCTTCTGCGCCCGGCGACGTTGCCACAGCGCCCACACGAGTATCCCGCCGGCGATGGATAACAATCCGCCGCCGATGAAGCCTAGCAGGCGCAACCCTGGATCCAAGTCATGTTCACGGCGCAATTGCCGCTCAGCTTCGCGGACGAGTTCATCTTCCAATTCGATGAGAAAGCGGTCGGTTGGCAACACCGGCGGCAAGGCGGCCTGGATGGACTGTTCAAGCCATTCCTGCTCGTGCGACAGCAAACCCTGGCCCAGTTGAATGTACTTTTTCTTCCTAGAAAAGAGCATCGGCAAACTCCCCTTGTTGCAGCGTTTCCCGCAAATCCAATAAAGTGCGGTGATAGAGCGATTTAATCGCGCCTTCCGTTTTGCCTAACACGTCAGCGATTTCCTCGTTGGACATCTTTTCGACAAACTTCAGGATCAACAGCGTCTTGCGAATTTCCGGCAACTGATCAATGATCCGCGCCACAACCTCCTGGCGTTCCGCGCGGATGATGTGCTCGTGCGGTTCATCGTGATGTGTGGCCTGTCCGGGATGATCGCCAGTCGCTTCCAGCGAAATGACCGGATGCCGGCTTTGATCCCGGTACCAGTTCACCACCAGATTATGGGCAATGCGAAATAACCAGGCTTGAAACGAACTGCCCCGGTCCTTGTATTGGCGGATATTCCGCAAAGCGCGATAAAAGGTGCGCGACGTTAAATCTTCGGCTTCGGCCTGATTTCCCGTGTGGCGATAGAGATAATTATAAATCCGTCTCACATACTGCTGATAAAGTCTCCCGAAAGCCTCCGCGTCATATTTGGCAGCCTCGACCAGCGCGCGCTCCTGGTCACCTATGTCATCCATTTCCCCCTCCATAGATTAACAACCCCATCATACCGTTAAAGTTACGCTTGAAAAGCCAGCGTAACTTCTTGAGACTTGCAGTGTTATTAGTCTCAATGGAAACATCACAGACTTT
>DAOUAQ010000324.1:0-36086 GCA_034433375.1 Anaerolineae bacterium
GCGGCGACCGCGGCCTCCGCCTGCCGCACCGCCAGACGCGCGTCGGTGTCGTCCAAGCGGGCCAGAACATCGCCCGCCGCTGCCTGCGCGCCCTCTGCGACGAGGACCTCGACGACCATGCCGCTTGTCTGCGGGCCGACTGTCGTCCACACGGCGGGCGCGACTTTGCCGGTGACGGAGACCAGCGCAGAGTAATCCTCCACGAAGACGGGAGTGACTTCTGCAGGTGCTTGCGCTTCACATGCGGAGAGGAGCAGGAGTATCGCCAACCCGCAGAACGCGAGGGTGCGTCGCCAGTGCCGCTGTGCCGGTGACTGATGGATTACACGTTTGTAAAGATGAAAAACAATCGGATTTTCCATATCTTTTATCCTCGGAGCTTGATGTGTGGAGAGCGTTTTGCCGTTCCATTACTTTTCACATCGCGTTTCTCAGAGAGTATATGCTCGAAACGTGGGATGACAAGGGGAAAGCTAGTAACAAGACAAAAGCGTAGTAACGACTTCAGTCGTTTTCTGTAAAAAGCGACTGAAGTCGCTACTACTCAAAAACGATGTATACTGTGAGCATGTCGGTTCTGGGACAGGGCACACCCACAACATCCCACCACCCAGAACTCTCAACCCTAAACGCACCGGGAGGGCTTATGGCGAAACGTTTATCCGTGGTTGACGTGGATCGCTGCGTTGGTTGCCAGGCATGTATGTTCGCGTGTACGCGGCGGACGGGCAACGGCGGGCTAGAGGATGCGTGTATTCACGTGCAGTCGGCCGGCGGCATCCGCAAGGGCTTTATGGTGATTGTGTGCCGCGCCTGTCCCGATCCACCCTGCGCGCGTGTGTGTCCGACGGAGGCGCTGACGCCGCGCGAGGGCGGCGGCGTGCGTTTCAAGGCCAATTTGTGCATTGGCTGTTACAATTGCGTGGAAGCCTGTCCGTTTGGCGCAGCGTTTTGGGATGCAACGAACCACAAACCGCAGATTTGCGTCTATTGTGGCTATTGCGCGGATTATTGCCCTTACGGCGTCATCGCATTGGAAGAAATCGCGGCGTGAATGTAAGACAAGGTGTCAACTTGTCCTACAAACCGAAGGAGATACCTACGATGCTTACAAACGATCCATTAAAGCGTGTTCTTTACATTGATCTCGCGCGCCGCAGCTTTGAGGTCCGCGAGCGTCCTGAGCTTTTCGATGAAAGTTTGGGCGGGACCGGCGTGGGTATTCGCCTGTTGGAGGAAGAATGTTCCACCGGCGCGGATCCGCTAGGGCCGCAGAACCCCATCATCTTCACCGTTGGCCCGCTGGTGGGCTTGTACCCACTGGCCTCCAAGACGGTGGCGATGTTCAAATCGCCGCACACGGGCAACCTGGGTGAGAGCCACGCCGGCGGACGCAGCGCCGTCTCCATCCGCCTGGCCGGCTACGGCGCGGTGGTGATTCGCGGCGCGAGCACGATGCCCGTGTACCTCGTCATTGACGAAAACGGCGCGCAGTTCCGCGACGCTTCGGCCTTGTGGGGGACGCGCAGCAGCTACACGACCGGTTCGGTGTTGCGCCGCCGCGAGTCGGGCAGCGGCGCGCGCTCGATCATGCGCATCGGGCGCGCGGGCGAGAAGCTGGTCAGCTACGCCTGCGTGATCACAGAGACCTACCGCCATTTTGGGCGTTTGGGATTGGGCGCGGTCTTCGGCAGCAAGCAGCTCAAGGCCATCGTCGTCGAGGGTAAGCGCAATTTGCCGGTGGCAGACCGGCGGGCCTTCCGCACGACGTATGACGCTATCTTCAAAGCCGCCGTTGAATCGCCGCTGATGAAAAAATACCACGAGCTAGGCACGCCCGTCAACGTCATCCCGCTGGATACGATCGGCGCGCTGCCCACGCGCAACCTGCAATCCGGGCGCTTTGAGGGCGCGGAAGCCATCTCCGGCGAGAATTTGGCCGCGAACTACCTGGGACGGCGCATCGCCTGCGCGCACTGCCCGGTGGCCTGCGTCCACCTCGCCGCCCTGCGCATCCCCTATCCGAACGATCCTTACTTTTACAAAACGCTCATGCTTGGCTACGACCACGAACCCATCTTCGCCACGGGTAGCATGTTGGGGCTGGACGACGTCCCCGGCATGTTGCAGGTGATGGACGAGATCGAAGTGCAGGGGCTTGATGTGATGAGCGCGGGCGTCACCCTGGCGTGGGCGACGGAGGCTTTTGAACGCGGTCTCATCACGGAAGCAGAGACCGACGGCGTGCCGCTGGCCTTCGGCAACGCGGCCGGCTACATCGAAGCCGTGAAACGCATCGTCAGCCAGCCGACCGATTTCTACACGGCGCTGGCGCGCGGCGTCGAGCACGCGGCGTCGGTTTACGGCGGGTTGGAGTTCGCGCTGGCCTTCGGCGGCAACGAGATGCCCGGCTATCACACCGGCCCGGCGTGCCACGTGGGCTGGCTGGCGGGGGCGCGTCACAGTCACCTGGATAACGCGGGTTACAGTCTCGATCAGAACGCGGCGAAGAAGGGGCAGGCGCTCACGCCTGAATTCGTGGGTGAGAGCCTGGTCAAAGAAGAACGCTGGCGGCAGGTGCTCACCAGCCTGGTCGTGTGCCTCTTCGCGCGCGGCGTGTACACGCAGGAGGCCGTGCTCGGCGCGCTGTCTGCGGCCGGCTTCCCGTGGACGGCGAGTGACCTGGAGCGCCTGGGCGCGGAGACGCTGCGCCGCAAGATTGCCTTCAAGCAGCGCGAAGGCTTTGACTTTGGCGTGTTGCGCGTTCCGGGGCGCATTATCGAGACGCCGTCGCCGGCCGGGTCGTTCGACGAGGCGTTTGTGCGGGCGGCAATTGCCAATTTCAGCGATCTGGTGTGACGATGGGCGAAATCCCCCTTATTCCTGAACCTCCATCAGCCAAACCGGACCGCGATGATGCTGAGTGCGTCTGGCATTATCACGGCTACAAACTCGACAAAGGCAACTTCACCACGGCTATGGTACACTTGTACCGGGCCGAGATCACGCGCGTCAATCTGTGGCGCAGCCGTTTGGATACGACGACAAACTGGTCGGTGGTCACGACCGCCGGCGCTATCACGTTCGGGTTCAGTTCGCCGCAAAATCCCCATTTTGTGATCCTGTTGGTGCTGCTGTTGGCGCTGATCTTCCTCAACATCGAAGCGCGGCGCTATGCGTACTACTCGCTGTGGTATCACCGCGCGCGATTGATGGAGACAGATTTCTTCGCCGCCATGCTCTCTCCGCCCTTCGAGCCGGCGCCGGATTGGGGACACGCGCTTGGCGACGTGCTGCGCCGTCCGGTTTTCCCTATTTCGCATTGGGAAGCCATCGGCAATCGCTTCCGCCGCAACTATGCGGCGATCGTGGCGATAATTCTGGTCAGTTGGATCCTCAAGTTAACCGTCCATCCGACCCCTGCTGCCGATGTGCAGGAAATTGTGGCGCGGGCGGCGATTGGGCAGATGATCCCCGGTGCCTTGGTGGTCGCTGTCGTGCTGGCGACGTATGTGATGCTGTTCGCCATCACCCTGGAAGGTCTCCGGCGCTTCAAAAAACGCGGCGCGCCGCGTCGGGATGAATGGCAGCACAAGGGGCCAAGCTGGTTCAAAGCCGAGGCGACGCCGAATCTGGCCGTTATCGTCACCACGCAGCGGGATCGCGTCGCGGCGCGTTTGATGACGGAATTGGGGCGCGGCGTGACGGCGATGGAGGGCACGGGGATGTACACGGGCGAGAGCCGGGATGTGCTGCTGTGCGCTATCACGGATGTGCAGATGGCGCACCTGAAATCCATCGTCCGCGAGGTGGACCCCGATGGCTTTGTCGTCGTCACGCAGGCGCGCGATGTTCGCGGCGGCCATTTTGTGACGCACGAAGCCCCAAGTTAGCCGCGAATGTGGGAACTTCTTTGAGCAGTTGAACGTCATGACCTCTGGGAGTTTTCGTTGAAGGCTCGACTGTAGTCACAAATACCCAGGTGAGGTTGGATATGTCTGTAGAAAATGCTGCGAAACCTGTCAAGAAAAACGTGATCGCGCTCCTGGTGGGTGTCCTCATACGCCCCCGGACGACCTTTGGCTATCTCAAGGATAATCACAAGCGCGCGTGGTGGTTGCCGGCCATTCTTATCGTGCTGCTTACGCTTGCGCCGCTTCTCATCGCGTCGCGGCAATCGTCGCCGGAGATGGGGCCGGGTATGGAGCAGCCGGTGATTTCCGGCGCGAAAGGCATGGCCGTCGAGCCCGGCGCCGAGTCGAGTATGGAAACGCCGTCAACTGCATCTACGTCCGGCGCGTCCGGCATTTTATCGCTGGTCAGCGCCGTCCTCGGGGCGCCGGTCGCGTGGCTGGTGTGGGGCGGCGCGCTCTACCTGGCGAGCGTGTTCCTGGGGCGCAGCAGCAGCTTCGGGCAGATGTTCCGCCTGGCGGTGTGGACGTGGCTGCCTTACGGTATCCGCAGCCTCGTCCAGACGATCTACATCCTGGTCACAGGCAACACGATTGTCAATGCTGGCTTATCCGGCTTTGTCATTGACAAAAGCGCGCAATCCATCATTCCCCCAGGTCCGGGGCAACTGGCGCTGGCGAGCATCCTGGGGCGCGTGGACATTTATATGCTCTGGCATCTGGTGTTGGTGAGTGTAGGGCTGATGGCGTTCACGAATTTGACGCGCCGGAAAGCCTGGACGGCGGCGCTGGCGATCTGGCTCGTGTTGGCCTTACTCGGCATCGTCCCGGCCATTTTCGGCGGGATGTTGGGCGGCATCCTGAACGGCTCGCCGAACACCCGGATGTACGGCTAATCCGGTCGCATTCGGCAGATTCCACTGCGTATGAACGACGCCATTATCCATACTCGCAATCTCCACCGTGATTTCACGATGGGCGATCAGATCGTCCACGCTCTGGATGGCATCGAGCTGGAGGTCAACGCCGGCGATTTTCTGGCAGTGATGGGGCCGTCGGGATCGGGGAAATCTACGTTGCTCTACCTGCTCGGTGGATTGGATCGTCCCACCGCCGGCGAAATCTGGGTTGGCGGGCGCGACATCGCGCAACTGGACGAAAACGATCTGGCAACCTATCGGGGGCAGGAGATCGGGTTCGTCTTCCAGGCGTTTCATCTCGTCCCGACGATGACGGCGCTCCAGAACGTGGAATTCCCGATGATTTTCAACCGCATCTCACCGTCAGCGCGGCGGGAGCGCGCGCAGACGTTGTTGGAACGTGTCGGCCTGAGCGACCGGATGGCGCACCGGCCCACCGAGCTTTCCGGCGGACAGCAGCAGCGCGTTGCCATCGCCCGCGCGCTGGCGAACGATCCGCGCATCATCCTCGCCGACGAGCCGACCGGCAACCTGGACACGCACACCGGCCAGGAAGTGCTCGCACTGCTCACCCATCTCAACCGCGAGGAAGGGCGCACCATCATCATCGTCTCGCACGACCCTGCGGTGACGCGCTTTGTCACGCGGGATATTCATCTGCTGGATGGGCGGATTGTGGACTCGTAAGCGTAAAGCGTAAAACGTCATTGAGAATGTGAGGATTCTATGAAACGAAGTGTAAAATGGAGTTGGGTCATCCTGCTGGCTGTGGCGCTGGCATTGGGGGTGATGACGTGGGGCGCGGCGCAGGCGCCCGTCAACGTGGAACCGGGCACACTGCGCACGGATCAGGGCGGCACGGTGAGCATCTACGCAACCGGCGCACTGACCTTCACAGAGGGCTACACCGTCCGCCTGCTCAACTACGGCATCCTGTCCACGAACTACGTCAATCCGACGGCGCTGCAAGCGACTGTACCGGCTGGACTGGCGGCCGGCGATTACACGCTGGCCGTTCTCGATGCGAACGGGATGCAAATCGGCGTCGGAACGATTCGCCTGGTCGCGCCGCCCGCGCCGACGGCGACGCCCAAGCCTGAATCGCCGCCGCCTGCGGGCAAGCCCATCCTCACCGTGCGCAACTACACCGTCGAACCGCTGCAAGTGCGCCCTGGGCAAGAGTTCACCGTCAGCGTCGAAGTGTACAACAACGGCAGCCGCGCCGGAGAAAACACGATGGCCGTCTTCCCCGGCGGGACATTCATCCCCCTGGGCGACAAGGGTCACCTTTTCTGGCAGGTTCACATTAACGCGACGTTTGTGGCGACGCAGCGTTTCCGCGCTCCGGCTTCGATCACCAACGGCATTCACAACGTCGAGGTGCAGCTCTCGGCCAACGACTGGGAGGGCAACCACTACGATTATCCGGCGACGATCCCGGTCGAGGTCATCGGCGCGAGCACCGGCGCAGCACCGACCGGCAAACCCAAGGTGCTGATTGAGGGCGCGACGACCACCCCGGCCGTCATCACGCCGGGGATGCCCTTCTCGCTGACCCTGGTGCTGGCGAATCGCGGCAACCGCACCGCCGCCAACATCATGGCGCGCGCGGATGCGGCGATGGCGATTCCCGCGTTTGGCGGCAACGTCGTCTCCACCGACGTGCTGAAAATTGACAGCCTCGTTACCGTGACCTTGCCCTTGCTGCTCAAGCCGGTGAAAGAAGGCGGGCGTCAGGGGTTGACCATCGCGTTGGAATACAGCGATTACAGCGGCGGCAGCTATTCCGATCAGCAGACGGTGGGGATTGACATTGACACCAGCCTGGCGAATCGCCCGCAACTGCTGATTAACGCTTACCATACGGAACCGCAAAGCATCTCGCCCGGCGATAGTTTCACGTTGACGCTGGAACTTGCTAACGTGGGCGGCGGCGATGCGCAGCGCATCACGTTGGCCCTGGGCGGCGAGGAGGGCGAGAACCTCGGCGCATTTGTCCCCCTTGAGGGCAGCAACGTCAGCTTCGTGCCCAGTGTGACCGCCGGGGAAGCCGCCGCGATCACCGTGCGGCTGATGGTCGCCGGGAACGCTGAGACGAAAGCGCACAACCTGCCCGTGGCCCTGGCCTACGATACCGGAACCGGCACCCGCGAAAAAGACACACAGCGTGTCAGCCTGATGGTGTTCCGCCGTCCACGGTTCAAGGTCAGCTTCTATCGTCCGGTGGAAGGCACGGCCATGGTGGGGCAGCCGTTCGCGGTGCCGATTGAGGTCGTCAATTCGGGGACTGCGCGCTTCAACATCCCCACACTGGAAGCGACGGGCGAAGGGCTGGAGTTTATGGGCGAATCCAGCACCTATGTCGGCAACCTGGATCCCGGCGGTTCGTGGACGTTGGACGCGATGGCGATGTCTTCCATGCCTGGGCCGGTGGATGTCGTGGTCAACGTCTATTACGTGGACGACCTCAACCAGACGCAAGTCTACAGCGAGACACTCACCGTCGAAGTGCAGGACATGCCGCAGGAAGGCGGCCCAGACGGCCCATTCAACCCCGAAGAACTGCCGGAAGAACAGCCCGAAACCTTACTGCAAAAAGTGCTGCGCTTCATCAAAGCCTTTCTGGGTCTGGGCAGTTGAAATATGCAAGATGCAAGATGCAGGGTGCAAGATGCAGGGCGCGATCCATTTGCCGATTTGCTGATTTGCTGATTTGCTGATTTTCTGATTTTCTGATTTGCCATGACCATTCGTGACTTACTTCGACTAGTTATAAGCAACCTCAAGCGCATGAAAGCGCGTGTGGCGATGACGGCGATTGGCGTGATCATCGGCACGGCGGCGGTGGTCGTGCTGATGTCGCTAGGGGCCGGCTTGCAGAAGTTGGCGACCGAAAGCCTCTACGGGATGGGCGGCCTCGACGAGTTGATGGTGCGCAATGATAGCTATTGGGGAATGATGGAAGTCAAGGCCAGTGGAGGGCAGCAACAGCAGCAACAGCAAACCCTCGTGCTGGACGATGCTGTGCTGGATCAAATTCGCCAAATGGAAGGCGTCATCGCGGTGACGCCGTTCCTGGATGTGCAGATGATGGGGCCGCTCAAGCTGGATCGCCAGGAAGGGTGGGGACAGATGTACGGCGTCGAGATGGATGAATTCGTCAAGATCGTCAAGCTCAAGCGGGGGACGCTGGAACTCTACCGGGGACAAGTTGTTATGGGAAGCATGATGCCCGAGAACTTCATCCCCTGGGAAGAGCGGATGAACAGCGAAACGCCACCGCCGGCCCCAGAATTAATGGGCAAGATGCTACAAATGATCCAATACTCCTGGAATGAGGGCGACATGTACCCGATGGAAAGCGTCATCGCGCGTTTGGAAGTCGTAGGCGAGTTGAAGCCGCAGGGTTACATGTACGATTACAGCATCTTTATGCCGCTCAAAGAAGCGCAGCGCCTCAACCAGCGGATGAACGCCGGTATGTCGCCGGATATGCAGTCACCTGCACGTAAAGGCTACTCTCAAGCCCTGGTAAAGGTGCAAAATCCCAACCAAGCGCCCGCCATCGAGCAGCAACTCAAGGATATGGGCTTCACCGTGCAGTCGGATCGCCAGCAGTTAGAGAGCATCAACCAGTTCTTTCTGATCGTGCAGGCCGTGCTCGGCGGCATCGGCGCGGTGGCGCTGCTGGTGGCAGCGTTCGGCATCGCCAATACGATGGTGATGGCGATCTACGAACGCACGCGCGAGATTGGCTTGATGAAGGCCGTCGGCGCGACCAACCAGGACGTGATGTCGGTCTTTTTGACCGAAGCGGGGAGCATCGGCTTTCTGGGCGGCGTCGGCGGCGTGCTCCTGGCGATGGGGGTCAATGCGGTGATCAACGTGGCCGGGCAATCGCTCATTTCGCAGGGCGGCGGCGGTTTTATGCCCGTGGGACCTGGTATGCCTGGACAAGAAGCGGCGCAGGCTTTGACGGCGACCCCGTTGTGGCTGCCGATCTTCGCCGTCCTCTTCGCCGCCTTGATCGGCGTGGCTTCCGGCATCTACCCCGCCATCCGCGCCGCCGCGCTCAGTCCCATCCACGCGCTAAAATATGAGTAAGCAATCTCATAGCGTTTTATTTTCTTGAAGTAGATCCATTCCTCGTTCTATGCCAACAGTTTCCCGGATTTCTTCAGTCCCAGGGTAAGGGTGGGTTGCTGGTAAGACGCCTTTTAGTGTAAGGAGATGATTTTCTCCCCGTACGGCAGCTTCGCCATCTTGCAGTCGCAGCGTCAACGCCAACCCTGGGGTAATCGCTTTGGCCGATGTGAGCACCTGCCCCGATTCGCGCTCCTGCACAATCGCGTAACCGCGCGCCAGCACCGCGTCGGGATTGAGCGAGGCAAGGCGCGCCGACAATCCTTGCGTTTTTTGCCGTTGCATATCTATCCGATGCGCGACTGCCGTATCCGCGTGCGCCAGCAGATCATCCACCCGCTGGCGGGAATTGGCGAGCCGCGCCGCCGGGGAGAGGTATTGCAAGGCGCGGCTCAGTCGCGCGACCTGCTCACGGAATCGCCGCAGCCGCGCGTCGAAGGTGCGCGTCAAGCGCGTTTGTCGTTGTTGTAGCGCGGTCTGTAACTCCGCGCGGTCGGGCGTCGCCATCTCCGCCGCCGCTGAGGGGGTGGGGGCGCGGCGGTCGGCGGCGAAGTCGGTCAGCGTGAAGTCCGTCTCGTGCCCCACGCCGGAAATCACCGGCAAGCGTGACGCCGCCACAGCCCGCGCCACGCGCTCGTCGTTGAACGCCCACAAGTCCTCCAGCGACCCGCCGCCGCGCACGATGAGGATCACGTCCACATCGTCCCGCGCGTTCAGCGCCGCCAGCGCCGCGACGATTTGGGGTGGGGCGGTCTCGCCCTGTACCAACGTCGGCGCGAGCAATACATCCGCCAGCGGATAACGCCGCGTGAGTACGTTGATCACGTCGCGGAAAGCCGCCGCGGTGGGCGATGTGACCACGCCGATGCGCCGGGGATACGGGGGCAATAGGCGCTTGCGTTCCACCGCGAACAGCCCTTCGGCCTCCAACCTGGCCTTGAGGCGCTCGAATTCCTGGTAGAGCGAGCCGCGTCCGGCTGGACGGATGGTATCTACATAAATTTGATAGCGCCCGCCCTGTTCGTACAGGCCGATGCGCCCGTGAATGACGACTTGATCGCCGGAGCGGGGGACGTAGGCAAGCGCCTGCGCCTGGTTGCGCCAGACGACGCCGTTCATCTGCGCGCCGGCATCTTTCAAGGTGAAGTAAATGTGTCCCGACGACGCCCGCGAGAAGTTGGACACTTCACCTTCCATCCACACATCTTGCAGCAGCGGCTCTTGTTCCAGCAGGGCGCGAATCCGCGCGGTGATCTCGCTGACGGTGTAGGGGCGTTCAGGTTGTGAGAAAAGTCCGATTTGATTCCACATCGTTTTACCTTCAGAAAACCAATGTCAATGTGATAACAAGCAGCAGTCCACCCCCTACGCCAAGCAGCAAAATTGCCGTCGTTGTGGGCATGGCTAACAGGCGAATCCCGCCGAAGACGCCGATCAGGTACATTGTTGCGCCCAGGATAAAGAGAAAGCGTTCAACGCCACGCAACCGCATCGTGGTGCGCGACGTTGAGCGCCGCGTCGAACGTGAAGAACGTCGGCGTGTCATACCAGACCTCCTATGGCGCGCATAGTTCGGGCAGCGGGCCGGTGTGATGCGGATCGAACCATTTGAGCAGCGGTTCTTCTACCGTCCATAGCTCATCGAACAGCGCGCGGATTTTGTGCAGCGGCAGGATCGCTGCCGTGAGTGGATCGAGCGCGCAGGCGTGGAAAGCGGCTTCGGGATCGCGGTTGAGGACGGCGTACACGGCCAACTCCTGCACAGCTACGTTGGAACGGTTGAGCGCGGCGAGTTGCGGCGGCAGGTCGCCGACGTAGCACGGATGGACGCCGCGCGCGTCCACGAGGCACGGCACTTCGACGCAGCAGCCGTTGGGCAGGTTGGTGATGAGGCCGGTGTTCATCACGTTGCCGTTGAAGCTGTAGGGAACGTTCGTCAGCAGCGCTTCCATGATGCCGGTGGTGAATTCGCGGGAGAGGCGCAACTCACCGACGGGCGCGTTCGCGTCATCCACGCCCGTGTCTTTCATCCACTCGCGGACGTTGCGCGGCGTGTCTGGCACTTCGCGGAGGCGCAGGCCGAAGCGCGCCAGCAGCTCCGGCGTCTGGCGGAAGTAGGGCAGGTACTCGGAGTTGTGGTGGCTGCTCTCGGTGACGAAGTAGCCGAAGTGCTTCATGATCTCGAAGCGCACTTCTTCGCCGACCACGTGCAGCGGATCGGCGGCGAACTGGCGCAGACGCGGGTAAAGGTCTTCTTTGCCGCGCCGCAATTCGAGGACCCAGGCCTGGTGATTGATGCCGGCCACCCAATACGAAACCTCATCATAGGGCGCGTCTACCATCGCCGCCAACTGCATCGTCGTTCCCTGGACGCTGTGGCACAGGCCGACGTTGCGCACCGACGAATCCACCGAGTGCAGCCAGGTGAGCATCGCCATCGGGTTGGTGTGGTTGAGAACGTAGGCGTCGGGGCACAGTTCTTCCATGTCCCAGAAGAACTGGTGCTGCACCGGCCCGGTGCGTAGGAAGCGGAAGATGCCGCCCACGCCGATGGTGTCCGCGACGGATTGCTCGATGCCATACTTGCGGGGGATTTCGATTTCCTCTCTGGCGGGATAGCCGGAGTAGGCTGCGCCGCCCACGGCTACGGAGGTGATGACGAAATCCGCCCCTGGCAGCGCCTCGCGCCGGTCGGTGGTCGCCGTGACTTTTGTGGGCAGGTTGTACCGGTCAATGGTGCGCTGCACGTAGCCGGTCGCCTGCTTGAGCCGTCCCGGATGGATGTCGCACAGGCAGATGTGGGCGTCGCGGAGCGCCTCGCGGGACATGATGTCCACGGAGAGCCGTCCGCCGAAGCCGCTGCCCGCGCCGATGATGACGATTTTGGTCATGGTTTGCTCCTTGTGCGACTTCAGTCGCTTTTATTTAACACTGAAGTCGTTACTACGCTGTTTGTAGAGAGTGTAGGCCAATTTGTGGAGGTGTCAAAAACGTTAGCGCACGATCTTGAATCGCCAGAAAAGCGCCGCCGTGAGGACGTGGAAGCCGCCGGCGATGAAGAACATGACGGGGATGCCTATCCAATCGGCGAGAAGGCCGCCCACCAGCGGCGCGACGAAGATGGTCAGGCTGGCGAGCATCGTGTTCAGTGCGACGAAGCTGGGGCGTCTCTCGATGGGCGAGACAGTCAGCAGTGTGTCGAAGAAGGCGATGTCAATGCCGGTGCTGAAGAAGCCTTGCACGAGGGCGATCAACGGCAACCAGAGCTGGTCCTGCGCCAGACCGGTCAACACCGGGTACAATCCCAGGAGCGTCGAACAGATCAAGAGCGGCGCGCGGTAGCCCTTGCGGCTGATGAGCCGTCCCCAGACGATGTAGCCCACGATCAACGCCAGTTTTCCCGCCGTCGCTTGCCAGCCGATCCACAGGTCTGAAGCGCCCAGATTGCGAATCCAGTAGATGGTGTACAGGGCCGACGGCAGGTTGACGCCGAAGCGCAGAACTGTCGCGGCGATTTCGTATTTGACGAAGGCCGGTGCGTTCATCGCGCGCACATACGTGCGCACGCGCTGCATAAACGGTATCGCCACGCTCTTCTCGCGCACCGGCGGGACGTTCTCCGGGATGCGCAGTTGGCCGAAGAAGTATATCCCCGCGACGCCGCCGACAAACGAGACGAAAAACACGATTTGGTAGTTGAGTGGGAACGGCAAGCGGTCGAGGATATAGCCGAACGCCGCGGTCGAAATTGCCGTCACCACGCTGAGGATAGCCCACCGTATGCCGTTGACCCTGGCGCGCCGTTCCGCCGGGATGACGTCGGCGACGACAGCCATCCACGAGGATTCCAGCAGCGTCGCCGGAATGGATTTGAGCGCCCAGATGACGACGATAATCTCCGCCAGCCCTTTGTGGGCGAAGAAGGGCAGCGCGGCGATCAGCAAAAACGAAGCCCGGTGGGAGATGCGCACCCGGTTGGTGTAACGCACCAGGTCGCGCTGTTGCTCGACGATGCGTCCCGCCGGGATCGAAGACAGCGCCATCACGATGGCCGGCAGCGAGGTCAGCAGGCTGACCAACAGGTTGGACGCATTAAGCCGCACGACGAACACCG
Organism: Anaerolineae bacterium; assembly: GCA_034433375.1. Classification (GTDB taxonomy): domain Bacteria; phylum Chloroflexota; class Anaerolineae; order B4-G1; family SLSP01; genus DSWT01. The sequence continues at coordinate 13,089 of DAOUAQ010000324.1, forward strand.
AGAGGAAGCCGAAGATGCCGCCCATCATCAGCCCTTGCAAGGCCGTGTCAATGGTGAAATAGGCGATGTTGCGGTTTTCCGCAGAAAGTTGATGGAACCGCAGCCAGCGTAATGGCATGTTTACAAAATGGGATGACTCAGATAGCTTTATGCGCACTCATTCCTCCGCAATCAACCTGGTCAATTTTGTACAGTGGGGACGATTTGCTTTCGATCCCACACACCTTATTGAGTTTTTTGAACATTCCGTTCTCCTTGATAATGGGCGCTTATCCGATTTTATTGTACAATGCCGGGAATGAAAGTGGTCTCCGGTCACGATGATCTAACTGACGACGACCTGCTTATGCTCCGGGAGGTTTCATGCGTTTCAAGTTACCTTCTCTGCACGAATACAGCCGTGACGCGCGACTTTTAATCGGCGTGACGGGCATCCTCGCGGTCAGCTTTTTCGGCCTGTACGCTCTGCTGCGGGTGATCTATGTGCTGCGCCTGGGCTACGGGCCGGAGTACGTGGGCATCTTCAGCGCGACGGGCGCACTGACGTATATGAGCATGGGCGTGCCGAGCGGCGCATTGGGCGCGCGTCTCGGCACGCGCAAGGCGATGTTGATCGGCGCCAGTATCCTCATTGTCGGGATGGTGTTGTTCCCGCTGACCGAATTTGTGCCGCGCGTGTTGCGCGATGCGTGGCCCTTTGTTTCGCAGGTCATTCTTACTGTGGGCTGGTCGTTGTGCAACGTGAACCTGGTCCCGGCGCTTATGGCTTCGACCACCGACTGGAACCGCAACACGGCTTATGCATTGAGCAGCGCCTTCCGCGAGACGGGCACACTTGCCGGCACGTTCGTCGGCGGGCTGCTGCCGGGGATGTTTGCCGGCCTCTTGGCGCAATCACTGGATGACCCGGCGCCTTACCGTCTGGCCTTGTGGGTGGGCGCGGGGCTGGCGGCGCTCGGTCTGATCCCGTTGAGCCGTATCAAAAAGACGGCTGCGCCACCGCGGAGATCGCCCGCCGATAAGCCCCGCAGTCCAGCCCCCGTCCTGCCTATCGCGTTGATGGCGGTCTATATCTACATTCGCCACGCTGGTTGGGCGACGTGTCAGAGCTTCTGCAATGCCTACATGGACGCTGATTTGCACCTGAGCACCTCTGCCATTGGGCTGATTACCAGCGTTGTTCAGGTCGTGGCGATCATTGCTTCGCTGCTCACGCCTCGGGTGATGGCGCACTATAACAACGGCGGTACGCTGCTGCTCACCACCGTGGGCGTCGCTGTCAGCCTGTTGCCGCTAGGGCTTGTCCCACATTGGGCCGCCGCCAGCATCGGGCGTATCGGCTACCAGGTTGCCACGGCGATGTGGATTCCCGTTCTGCAAGTCTTCCAGATGGAACTGGTAGATGCGGAATGGCGGGCGCTCACGTATGGCGTTACCTCTATGGCGATGGGGTTGGGCTTTGGCTCCTTGAGCCTGGTTGGCGGGTATATTATTGCGGCGCTTGGATATCGCAGCGTGTTCCTGATCGGCGCGGGCCTCGATTTCGTCGCGGCGCTTGTGTTGTGGGCCGTTCTGCGGAAGCAGAAAGGTTTAGCGCAACAGCCCGCGCAATGAATTCAGCGCCGTCTTGCCGCCCAATCCCAGGATCGCTTCATCAGCGACGCCGGCTTCTCGCAGGGGGCGAATGACGTTTCCCACCAGATCGGGCACATAGGTTTTGAGCAACGCGCACGGCCCGGATTCGGGTTCGAGCCTCACCGCGCCGAGGGTGGCCGGAAGCAAGCACGTGTGACCTGGGCGCAGCGTTTCTCGTTGTCCTCCCCAGACCACCGTGGACGTCCCCTCGATCTGCGAGAGCACGAAGAAGCGTTCGCCGTCGCAGCGCAGCGTGTACGGCGCGACCAGATCGAGGCGTTCCAGCGCGAAGTATGCGCAGGCGAAGACGAACGTTCGCGTATTCGCGCCTTCGCGTAGCGAGATAGGCGTCGTTTTGCAGTCGAAGCCTTCTTCGAGATGGACGCCTTCCAGTGCAGCGCGTACCTGTGTTTCGCGTTCTGCGTCGGTCAATTTTGGATCGGGTTGGCGCAGACCGATGTAGACATCGGAGTTTTGCATAATTTCGTAGAACAGCACACCGCCTTCCGAGTAGTGCATTGTCCCGGCGTAGAGCAAGAACGCGTCGCCAGGCTGCACGGTGTATTCCTGCATCAGGTTGCGGATTGAGCCGTCCATGATCGCGTCGTGAGCGGCGACCTCTGTTGCGCCGGCGACGTTGCCGCAGCGGATGGTCGCGCCGTCACGGACGTGGAGCATGTACCACGCCTCGGTTTTGCCGGGATCGTCCAGACCGCGTTGCGCCGCCAGGTCGTCGCTGTGGTGCGCCTGCTCGCCGAGAACGTTGGAAGCGTCAAGGAATTTGATGAGCAGCGGAAAGCGCGCGCCGCAGCGGGCGACGACGTCGCGGCCCAGGAACGCGACGCCGTAATCGGCGATGACGTCGTGCAGCGTCTTCCCCGCCAGCGCGCCGTTGACGACGACGCTGGATTCCGCGCCGCGGTCGCACACTTCCCACGTCTCGGCGATGCGATGCTCGTCGGGCAGGCCCTCTTTTTGGTACACATCAACAATCCAGCGGTTGCCGAAGCCGTAATTTCGCAAAATCTCTTTGAAACGCAGTGGATAAAGCATGGGATGACTCCTTGTAGAAATAGTTGTGGGTTGAAAGTTAAAAGTTGAAGGTTAGAAACTGAAACTTGCAACCTCATTTACCGCACTTTGAACAGAAGCACCAGCAGCAGCGGGGTGCCGATGGCCTGGATGAGCATAAAGCGCACCAACACCTGGGTATTCGACCAACCTTCCACCTGACGGACATGATCGTGCAGCGGGTAGCGCACATTTTTGAAGATGCCAATCTTGAAGAAGCGCAGTAGCGCGACTTTGACCAGTCCCGTACCGCCATTCACCAGCACGACACTCGCCGCCGCCAAAATCAGGAAGGGATTTCCGGACGCCAGGACGAGCATCCCCAGCAGCAGCCCCATCGGGCGCGACCCGGCGTCGCCCATCAGCACCATGCTTGGATTGGCGTTGTACCACAGGTAGCCGCCCAAAGCGCCGACCATGACGAAAGCCATGATGCCCCACACCGCGCCATCGGCATAGTGCGGCACCAGCAGGTAGGCCGAAATCTCCTGATGCCCCAGGATGCCGTACAAAATACCGCCGAGGTAGGTGAAGGCCAGCGTGGAGAGGCTGCCCGAAAGCCCGTCCACGCCGTCAGTGCAGTTCGTGGCGTTGATGGTGAACCACAACAACACCGTCGCCAGGGGAACGAAGACCCACGGCGTCACAGTGAGCGGTGTTTTGAACAGCGGCAGCCACATCACCATCGGCTTACATTGGCAGATGATGAGTGCCCCTAGCAGCGAGATACCCAGATCGGCCAGACCCAGGCGGTACTCGCCCCAACCGCCCGGCGTGCGGTCGTCCAGGTAGCCTTCGAGCATCGCCAGCAGTACACACGCCAGCACGCCAACGAAGCGCAGTTTGTGCGGCAGCACCAGCAGGCAAACGAACACGAAGACGGAGATGAAAATCAGGCCGCCGCTTACCGGCTTGCCCTTGCTTTCCTGCGCCCCTACCGCGTGGACGCGCCCTCCATCCGTGGGCAGATAACGCCACAGTTTCGGCAGCAGGTACCAGGTCAGCGCGGCCGCCATCGCCGTGCCCAGTCCTGCCAGAAAAAGATAGGAGGTCAACAGCCGGAAAGGGCCGTAGACCTCAAGCAATCGTTCACCAAGCCAGGGTAACAAAAGTATGTCTCCTGCAAGAGTTTTCAGTCATCTGTTAATCGCGATAGGCTTGCGGCGTATAAGCGGCCAGCTCTTGCGCTGCAAACACCGGCGTGAAGCGCGTGAACCGTTGGAGGCCGTTCACCAGCGGGATCGTCGGCCAATTGTCGCCGATGAGCGGGCGCGCGTAGCGGATGAAATCGTCGGTGACGTCGGTGCGCGATGGGGTGAGCCACGCTTCCGGGAACGTGCGCTCGGAGTTGGCGACTTGTTCCAGCGGGACTTGGTCATACGTGACCTGGTACAGCGCGCCGGGCTGCCGCAGAATGGTGGACATATACCCGCCGCCGACCTCCGCCGCAATCTGCGCCGCCTTCTGCCCCACGCGGTACGCTTCTTCCAAATCCACCGTCGAAGCGTAGATCATCGCGTGGCGTTGGTCCGTGCCGGAGACGTTGCCGCGCGCCGAACCGCGCGCCGCCAGTCCCACCTCGTTCAGGTAGTTGACGACAATCTGCTCTACCGTCGTTTCGCTGGCGGAGAACATCGTGTGGCCGAAGCTGTCCTTGCGTTCGCCGATGCTGCCCACGTCGAAGCCCTCGCTGATGACGACGACGGCGCGCCCGCGCGTGCGGAGCAAGTCGTTCACCGCGTCGGCCAGCGCCTCCAGCGACAGGCCCGATTCGCGGGTGAAGATGAGCAGCGGCATCTCGCGGTGCGGATCGGCCAACCGCGCCGCCGCTGGAATGTAGCCGATCTTGCGCCCCATCGCCTGCAAGACGAGCACCGGATCGGAGGGGCAGGAGCCGGCGTTTTCCTCGTTGGCGTTTTGCACGTTGAGCGCCCAGTAACGCGCCGTGCTGCCGAAGCCCGGCGTGTGGTCAATCACCGCGAAGGTTTGCCCATCCACCGAGAGACCGCCGCCTACGTCGTTATCAATCGTCTTGGGGACGCCCGTGGCGACCAGATCGAGGCCGCGCTCGTGCGCCAGTTGCGCGACTTTGTGCGCCGTGTCCATCGAATCGTTGCCGCCGTTGTAGAAGAAATAGCCGATGTCGTGCGCCTTGAACACGGCGATGATACGCTCGAAGTCTTCTTTCTGGCTGGCCTTGAGCTTGTAGCGGCACGTGCCGATGGAACCGGCGGCGGGCGTCACACTGAGCAGCGCGATTTCCTCGGCGGATTGCGCGGAGAGGTTGAGTAGTTCCTCTTTCAACACGCCTTCGATGCCGTGGAAACCGGCGTAGATTGTCCCAAACGTATTGGGATATGCCTGGCACGCTTCGACGACGCCCCGCAGCGAGGCATTGATAACGGGCGTTGGCCCGCCGGATTGCGCGACGATAACGTTTTTGGGTTTCGACATAGTGTGTTCTCTCCTTTTTGTCATTAGATTACGCGGATTGATCAGAGTGGTGTTAATCAGGTTCTCCGCCAGATAACGCTACACGGCAACATTCGTTGCACTTGTACTCCTGCGTTGGTCACCAATCCCGTGAAGCCTCTCATCACTTTGTAAAGGCCAAAGCAATCTACGCCTCCTCCACACAACGCCGTATCCCATTGGGATTGATCGAAACATCGCAACTGACATCCGCGAGTGTCAAATGTAAGCGCCAAATCCAACTCGACGGAAGATTGCCAGTGATCACAGGTGGTATCCCAGACGTCGCGGAGTAGCTGCTCGCGGTCCGGCTGCGATAGCTCCGGCGGCACGTCCACGATGAAACTTAAATCAAGGTCCGAATCAGGCCGATAGCCGCCGGCCAATCCGCGCGAGCCGTGCAAGACGACGTGGGAGGCAGCCGGGTGCAACGTCAGGTTTGACGACTGAAGCACGGCGTAGGTCGCGGGAAGTAGAGCAATCATAGAAGGTTCAAATTCTAGGGTTTTCATTACTGGCAACGGCTCAATAGAAAGTCTGTCTTTCACTCCCTAACCCACCTCAAATTTCGGCCAATGAGCAATTCTGTCATTTCTGCATGATGGGTATTTTTCATCGCCACCGCTCGGGTCTCAAAGCCATGCCGATGCGCCAATTCACGCACCCCTTCGCTGTTTTCATAGGTCATAAGAAAATCACCGGCTAAATCGCGAGTTATCTCAAAAAGCCTATTGTGATCAATTTCAAAATGGGTATATAGGCGTGTACCGGCTTTCTTTCCGGCAGCAGTGTAAGGAGGGTCTATAAAAAATACAGTATCTGTATGACGAATAGCTTGCTGTAATACTTGAAATCCATCCCCTTCAATAAAAGTGATCCGGTCGCGAATTTGGGCGATGTTGAGAATACGCTTTCGTAATGTTTCGGGATACCAACGTGACGCCATCCCTCTACCATTGTCACCATATTTCAGTTTGCCTGCGCCATGCGCCAGAATACCGCCGCGATTGACCCGGTTTTTGATAATGGTTTGAAAAGCTTTTTCTTGAAGCGTCACTTCAGTTTGAGACAGTATGGCCTCAACTGTTTCGGGGGTGAGGTCAAAGCGAATAATCTGATTGGCCAACCATTCCGCGTCGCCTTCTAGTATGGTATGCCAGACCGCCGCTACTTGATCATCCAATTCTACCAGGGTCACATGATCGGCAAATTGCTCAGCCGCGACCGTCAAACCCACAATCGCTCCACCGGCGAAAAGTTCGACAAATTCAGTAGGGGGCATTGGCAGACTGGTGAGCCATTGCCTGATGTAAGGTACTAGCCAGGTTTTTCCACCGGGATAGCGAAATGGACTGCGTTGTGGAACACTAGATACATTGATGATAGCCTGACTCGAGCCAACATAATCAAACAAGGGCAACCGGCGTTCCCGAACAACTGACATCATTATGCCTCAATTGCCTCAAGCAGAGTCGGGGTGTCTGGCGGATAGCCACTTTCCAATTTCTCATCGAGTTTTTCTTGCAAACGCCCGATGAAATGTTCGACAGCCCCGGCCTCTGTTTTTGTGATATTGTCCAAAGCGGGGCCAAAGGCGCTGTAAACCGTCTGTTGCTTTACGAGGGTATATCGGTTCTGATCTAGCGCGAGGTCGTAGACAAACCAAGCTATATCTGATTGCGTGGGCGCAACAACAGGTAAAACCGGCAACGTCGCAAAGAAAGACCGATCTACGACTATTGCAATCTTTTTGCCCCAAGCGTTTAAAATTCCGCCTTTGTAGATTAGCTGTGGAGCGAGTCGTTTGCGTGACGAGGATAAATAATCAGGACGAGGATAGTTTGTCTCGCTAGTCCAATCCATGTTATGCTGATTAAGAGGGTCTTGCATATAATGCTCAAAGGGACGCCGTATATTGCCGGAGATATAAACCGCCTGGATCTCTAAGGCGCCAAAGTCAATCACATGCCCGCGATCATCATAAGCAACCAGGACGATGTCAATATTGCCGGCAGAACGTCCATGCTTATCCTCAAGACGAACTTCGGTTAGAGATGTCCACATTGTCCGGGGAGGAAAGAAAAACGCCGCCACATCATCGGCAATAATCCAGTTTTGACGAAAGCGTACCGGGCAAGTGACCACAACATTGTCACCCTCGTAAACGCTGCATACGCCCAATGGGTCTTTTGCCTTATCCTTTGTACAGTTCGGGACTTTGTTGCCGTATGGACAAAGGCGAGTAGCGCGATGGCGTTTGGCCTCTGGTGAAAAATTGTCAGCAGGGAAACCGAAAACTTCTGCAAGAGGATGTTTAGACATTGTTAATTCCTTACTGAACACCATATTTTGGGGGCGACGCACTGTTACGGTGCGTCGCCCCTACAGCATCATGCCGTATATGTAGACGATATCGCCGCCGCGCCGGAGCCGATCCAGTCGGTGTGGAAGAATTCGCCGCGCGGACGATCCACGCGCTCGTAGGTGTGCGCGCCGAAGTAGTCGCGCTGCGCCTGGAGGAGGTTCTGCGGCAAGCGCGCCCGGCGGTAGCCGTCGAAGAACGCCAGCGCGCTTGACATCGCCGGGACGGGGATGCCTAGCTCAACGGCTTTGGCGATGACGCGCCGCCACGCGGCCTGCGCCGCCTCGACTTCAGCCTTGAAGTAGTCGTCGAGCAGCAGGTTGGTCAGACCGGGGTTCTTGTCGAACGCCTCCTTGATCTTGCCCAGGAAGACGGAGCGGATGATGCAGCCGCCGCGCCACATCAGCGCGATGCCGCCGTAGTTGAGATTCCACTTGTATTCCTGCGCCGCCGCGCGCAAGAGCATATAGCCCTGGGTGTAGGACATAATCTTCGAGGCGTAGAGCGCGTCGTGCAAATCCTGGACAAACGCGGCTCTGGAAGCGCCAGCGTCTTTGTCACCATCGAACGTCGCCGTGGGGCCGGAGAGCGACTCGGAGGCGGCCTTACGCTCGTCAATCAGCGCGGAGAGACAGCGGGCGAACACAGCTTCGACAATCAGCGTCAGCGGCGTGCCCATATCCAGCGCCGAGATGCCCGTCCACTTGCCGGTGCCTTTCTGCCCGGCGGTGTCGAGGATTTTATCCAGCACATAGCCTCCGTCTTCATCTTTGAACGCCAGGATGTCGCGGGTAATCTCGATGAGGTACGAGTCCAGCTTGCCCGCGTTCCACTCGGCGAAGACCAGGTGCATTTCTTCGTTGCTTATCCCCAGGCCCTCTTTCATCAGTTGGTAGGCTTCGCAGATGAGCTGCATGTCGCCGTACTCGATGCCGTTGTGCGTCATCTTGACGTAGTGGCCCGCGCCGTTCTCGCCGACCCAATCGCAGCATGGAACACTTTCTTCGACTTTGGCAGACACAGCCTGAAAGATCGGCTTGACGAAGGGCCACGCCGCCGGCGAGCCGCCCGGCATAATCGAAGGCCCGTGCCGCGCGCCCTCCTCGCCGCCGGAAACGCCCGTGCCGATGTAGAGCAGCCCCTTCGACTCCACGTAGGCGGTGCGGCGGATCGAGTCATTGTAGTTCGAGTTGCCGCCGTCAATGATGATGTCGCCCGGATCGAGGTGCGGGATGAGCAGCTCGATGAAGTCGTCCACCGCTTGCCCGGCTTTCACCAGCAGCATCACCCGGCGCGGAGATTCGAGCATCCCCACCAGTTCCTCAATGGAGTGCGCGCCGTAGATCGTGCGGCCCGCTGCGCTGCCGTTGATGAAATCGGCCACCTTCGACACAGTGCGATTGAACACGGCCACCTTGAAGCCGTGGTCGCTCATATTCAACACCAGATTCTGCCCCATCACGGCCAGGCCGATGAGGCCGATGTCGCATTTTTCTGTCATTCGAGAACCTCCTTGTTTGGTGATTGGTGATGAGTAACTGGTAGCGAAAACCGATTTCTGATACCCAATTACTGATGGCTGATAGCTGATGGCTGATGGCTGACGGCTGATTGCCCGATCTTCGCCCAATCCGTGTGGAATGTGCCCTCGCGGTCAATGCGGCGGTAGGTGTGCGCGCCGAAGTAGTCGCGCTGGGATTGGAGCAGGTTGGCGGGCAGGCGCTCGCTGCGATAGGCGTCGAAGTAGGCCAGCGCGGAGCTGAAGACCGGCATAGGGATGCCGTTGGCAGTTGCGTAACAGATTACCCGGCGCAGCGCGTCCTGCCGCGCCTCTACAGCTTTGCCCAGGTCGGCGTCGAGCAGCAGATTCGGCAGGTTGGCATCGCGCGCGAAAGCAGCCGTGATCTTGTTGAGGAACTGCGCGCGGATGATGCAGCCGCCGCGCCAGATTTTGGCGATTTCGCCGTGATTCAGGTCGTACTCGTATTCCTGGCTGGCGGCGCGCAGCACGCTAAAGCCTTGCGCGTACGAACAGATCTTGGCGGCATACATCGCCTGTTCCATCGTATTGACGAAGGCGTTCACGTCGCCATTGAACGTCGGCTGCGGCCCGCTGAGGAATTTCGAAGCGCGCACGCGCTCTTCTTTGTATGACGAAAGCATCCGCGCTTCCACTGCCGCGCTGATCATCGGGGCAGCCGCGCCCAGATCAAGCGCGCTCTGCGATGTCCACTTGCCCGTCCCTTTGTGCTGCGCTTCGTCGAGGATAACATCCACCAACGGCTTGCCGGTTTCCTCATCCAGTGTGGCGAAGATGTCGCGGGTGATTTCGATCAGATACGATTGCAGGTCACCCTCATTCCAGCGCGCAAAGATGTCGTGCAGTTGTTGGGCTGACAGACCCAGGCCGCGATGCAGCACGTCGTAAGTTTCGGCGATGAGCTGCATATCGCCGTACTCGATGCCGTTATGCACCATCTTGACGAAATGTCCCGCGCCCTGTGGCCCGATGTAGGCGACGCAGGGACTCAGCGTCCCATCTGGCTCGGCGACTTTGGCGGCAATCGCCTCGAAGATTGGCCGGATCAGCGCCCATGCCTTCGGATCGCCGCCGGGCATGATGGATGGCCCCCACAACGCGCCGTACTCGCCGCCGCTCACGCCCGTGCCGATGTAGCGGATGCCATCAACCTCCAACGCCGCCGCTCGCCGCTCTGTGTCGCGGAAGTGCGAATTGCCGCCGTCAATCAACAGGTCGCCGCGATCCAACGCGGGACGCAACCCGGCGATGACGGCGTCTACCGGCTTGCCGGCTGGCACCATCATCAGAATCTTGCGCGGGCGTCCTAGCAAACCGAAGAAATCCCCCAAAATCTGGTAGCCCACGGCTTTTCCATCGCTGGCCGTGTTCAGGGCCAGCACCTTGTCGCTGTCCAGGTCGTAGCCGGCCACCCGGAAGCCGTTGCGCGCCATATTCAGCGCGAGCATCCGGCCCATCACGCCCAACCCAACAATACCGATGTCTGCTTTTTGCATAGATTCCCTCGTTCTAATTGAACGACTTGCCCATATCACCCGCAGTCGTTTCCTTCACTTCCTTCTGGAACGTAGACGTAGCGATCAATTCTTGAAGTTTGGCTTCGTAAGCTGCGCCATCGAGCGGCACATCCACCGGCTGGCCGATGAACGTCGAATACAACATTGCGTTCGCCAGTTCGACGGAGTGGATGCCTTCCTCGGCGGGGGCGATGAGCGGCGCGCCGGTCATAATGGCGTCGGCGAAGTTCTCGAGGACTTCCATGTGCTGTCCGCCGTGATGCTCGAAAGTATACGTCTCTACGTCGTGCGGCGGGCGCGCGAAGGATTCCGGGGACGTGCGCAGGAATTCCGTTGCCGGAACGAGGTTGCGCGTGAAGGTGATCTGGTTGCCTTCGTAGACCAGCTTGCCGTTATCTGCCGCGATCTCCAGGCGGTTGGTGCCCGGCGCTTCGCCTGTGGAGGTGACAAAAAGACCCGTGCAGCCGCCGGGATATTCCAGGAAGGCTGTCACCTCGTCCTCCACTTCAATGGTGTGACGTTTGCCGATCTCGCAGAAGCCGTGGACTTTCACCGGCATCCCCGTGATCCATTGCAGCAGGTCGAGGTTGTGCGGGCACTGGTTGAGCAGCACGCCGCCGCCCTCGCCGCCCCAGGTCGCTCGCCAGCCGCCGGAGTCGTAGTAGGCCTGCGTGCGGAACCAGTTGGTGATGATCCAGTTCACGCGCACCAGCTTGCCCAGTTCGCCGGACTGCACCATCTCGCGGATTTTCTGGTAGAACGGGTCCGTGCGCTGGTTGAACATCGCCGCGAACACCATCTCCGGGTTGCGCTCGTGCGCTGCGATCAGCCGCTCGCAATCCGCCTTGTGGACGGAAATCGGCTTCTCGACGAGGACGTGATGCCCCGCATCGAGCGCGGCAATGCCAATCGTCGTGTGGAAGTAGTGCGGCGTGCCGATGATGATCGCGTCGCAGACCTTGTCGGCCAGCAGCGCGTCCGAGTCGTAGTAGGCTTTCACGCCATACTTCGCCGCCGCTGCATCCGCCTTTTCAGGTACAATATCGCAGACGGCGGTCAGTTGCACTTTGGGCTGATTTTCGATGTTGCCCAGGTGCAAATTGCCAATATTCCCAATGCCGATAACGGCGAGTCGTACTTTGTCCATAGTTTCACCTCGTCCTTGATTGATCTTGAATGTAGTTTAGCACTTGCTGTAATACCATTGGCAAATCCAATTTGGGTATGCCGCATAACGGTGAAGCAATCACATCACCTGAAGCATCATGATGATGATGGGGGAAATTATCCAGAACAAGAATGTCCTCTTTGTTGTCCCAACGCAACAATGGGACGACGCTAAACAACTGATAGGCATAATCATAATGCCCCCGGTTATAGTATATCCGTACTTGAAATGATAGAGCGTTGCTCAAATCAGCGCGAACCTTGCAAAAGAAACGGTTTCCCGCGTAGACTTCAGTTTCTACGACTCTGACACGCGTCAAAACTGGAAAGACCTGTAACGCGGTTATCACCTGATCGAGCAATTCTGGCAGGGTTGGCATGACTGCTCCTAGACTCCGGCAGCTAACAATGTGCGCCAGCTTTGACGCATCTCAACCATGGCTTTCCATTCTAGCCAATCGTCTTCTTCTCGCATAATGGCTTGACTCAACGTTTGGCGTTGCTCTGGCGTCAAATCGGCTTCGCGCAACGTGGCGGTACGCGCACTGGTGTAACGGTCAAATTGCTCCCATTTCATGCCATAGCGTTTTTCGAAGCGGGCTATTTTCTTTTCGCATCGTCGCAGTTGACGGTCAACGTAATCTTGTACCAGTATGTGTGCAGCTTCAGTAGGGGTTGAGAAGATTTGTTGCTGCACCAGCGGTTGAATAATCGTATCCAGGGTCGCAGTTGTCATCATGTCGCTCCTCTATTCCATAACACTCCCATTTATTCCGGCGGCTCAGACACCAAGCCGATGTTCTTCGGCCCCTTGAACTCGAACGTGACCCGCTCGAAGCGCACGCCGTGCTGCCGGTAATATGCTTCAATCGCCTCGATAAGTTCATCGCGGCCTAGTTTTTCCTCGGACCAGAAATTACAGCACGGGATCAGCACCGCCGGGCGGACGAGTGCGGCTTCAGCCACGGCGCGCGTCGCTTCGTCGGGATGCAATCCCACGATCAAATCATAATAGCTGGCGCTCGCCGGGTCTAGTTTGGTCTGGCGATTGTCCACGCCCTTCAACGTCCACCCGCGCGGATCAATGACCTCGCACTCGTAGTTGTACTTCTTCTGCAAGATGCGGCAGAGCATCCCTTGCCCGCCGGCAACGTCGGCGATGTAGCGCACGCTGCGTTCATAGCGGTCATAGATGAACGCGGCGACCACTTCAAAGCGGTTGGCGTCGCCGTGAAACTGGTGTTGTTTTCTGCCCATAGTCTCATTTCAGCCGATACAACATCTCGCCCGCGCGCGGCACGAGCAAGATGCCGTCGTCCTCGCGGTCTTTCCATTCATCCAGGTTGATGCTGTGCGGGTCAAGATACCCCAGGTTGACCTTCTCGCACCGTTCTTTCGGCACGCCGGTCGCCAGCGTCACCTTGATGCGCCGCGTCTCAACGCCGGTGATTGCGTCGTACTCACCCATCCCGCTGACGTGGGTGGAGTGTGCCAGGACACCCCACGGATACTCCTTGAAGGCGTCCCACTGCTTGAGGAAGTAGTCGCGGCAGTGATAGCCGACCTCGTCCAGGATTTTGCCGTGCGTGTACGAAATCTCGTCAATGTGCGGCGCGTAGATGATGACCTCGCCGCCGTCGGCGATGGCCGGCTCCATCTTGTACATCCCTTTCGCCGCCGTCCAGATGTCGTCGTACAGCTCCGGCATCACCGAGAGCACGCGCTTGAACGGCTTTTCCACATAGACGACGTGCTGCTGCGCCGACAAATCCGCCGCTGCGCCGTAGGCATTTTCTGGTGATCCAAAGTACAGTCCAACCAGATCGTGGTGGCCTTTGACGACCATGCTAAAGCAAAGTTTGGGGACGTCAATAAAGGAGGCCGCTTTGTTGATGACGGCGCGCACCGGCGTGGATTTCGTCCCAATCACTTTCCAATTGGTGATGACCGCCCCAAGCCAGTGCGAGAAGTTGATGACCTCCGGCCCGGCGACGCCGGGGAAGAAGTATTTGTTGCCGCCGGAAAACCCCACCACCTCGTGCGGGAACGTCGGCCCGCAAATGATGACCTGGTCGTACTCCCACAGCTTTTTGTTGATCGTGACCGGCACTTCCATCCGCATCAAGCCGCCGGTGATGGCTGCGATCTCTTCCGCCGTAATCACGCCGATCTGCCTGAACGTCTCCGGGTTCTCCCACGCGTGGTTGAAGATGTTGACTTTTGCGTACTTGCCCCCACGCTCTTCCGCCGTAAGGCCAAACAGCTTGTTGAGCGCCGCCTCGTCCATCGCCATGTGCGTGCCGAGCGCGATGAGATAATCCAGCGCGGCAACTTTTTCGCCGATGGCATCATAGAGCACGCGAAACATCACGTCCAGCGGCCCCGAGCGCGTGGCATCTGGCGTGATGAACAACACGCGCTTGCCGGTCATATCGTGTTTCGCAAACGCTTGTGCTACGATGTGACGTACCTCTGCCTCGGTCATCGTGCGGTCTGTGTAGCCATCTCCAATGATTTCCATTTTTTCTACTTCTCCCAGGGTGGAACTTCAGGCATGAACTTCTCGAACTCGGCAACGAGAGCGGCTTCATACTCACCCTCGAACTTTTCATTGAGGAACTTGTGAACGCCTTCCTCGTAGAATCGTTGCCAGCTCTCATCTTCGTGGCCGGGATTGATTGGGAAGAACAGTGCGTTGTTGCCGCGCGCGGCCTTCATGTCGCCCGGCGCGTCGCCGATCATCAAGATGTGGTTGGGCTGGTATTTGCCGCCGGCCGCAAAGGTGATGTGTTGCGTCTTGGTCCCCTTTTCCTGCCCGGCGATGGCGCGCACGTACCGGTCAATCCCGTGCTCGGCCCACTCGCGGTGCAGCGCCTCATCCGGCGTCTGCGAGACGACGAGCATATCCGCCTTGTCGCATAGGAACTCCAGGCTCTCGCGCACGTAAGGAAAGGGCGGGATGCCGTACACCATATCGGCGATGGCGGCGTTCACGCCCTGGCTCCAGGCCAGTGCCTTGTCCAGTTCTGGATCGGGATAGTGTGTTTTGTATGCCTTGAGGCCGTCGTTGCTCTGCGGGAAATTCTTGTCGTTCATGAAGGCGCGCACGTGCGGCGCTTCGGGAATGGCCGCGTGACGTTTGATGACTTCCGGGCGCACTTTCAAGAGATCGAAAACCTTGATCAGCGCCGGCCAACGATTCACGCCGCGCCAAATCGAGTAGAGATTGACGAATTCCGCAGCCTCGCGGGCGTATTTGGAGACGCTTTGCAAGCCCCAGTATTTGATGATGTTGGGGGCGAAACACTCTTTGTGCTTGATCTCCATGGTATCGAACGCGCAACCATCTGAATCAATGCCGATGAAGAAATCGTGCTGGGGCTGCATCTCCACCAACGGGCGAGCAGCTTCGGGAACAGTGACCATGATGACCTCCTTCAGTTAGTGTGGATGTGTACCTCAAGTATATCCTAAGTTGGAAACGAATCAAAAGACGGGAAAATTGTGCTTGACCCCATGTGAAATTTGTGCTACTATAACTGTGAGCGCTCACGTTACCGCTCACGCCATCTCTATTATAGCAGGTGAACCGTGAATCGCAAAAGAGTCACTATCCAGGATGTTGCCGAAGCCGCCGGTGTGTCGCGTCAGACCGTCTCCCGCGCGATCAATGAACTCGGTGAAATCAGCCCCGAAACGCGCGCGCGCGTGCTGCGTATCGCCGAAGAGATGGGCTATCGCCCTAGCAGTATTGCCCGTGGGCTTGCCACGCAACACACCGGCACGCTCGGATTGATCGTGCCCGATGTTGCCAATCCTTTCTTCTCCGAAGTCGCGCGCGGCGCCGAACACCAGGCTTACGCCAAAGGGTACAACGTCTTCCTCTGCAACACGGACGAAGACCTTCAGCGCGAAATCGCCGTGTTGCGCTCGTTGGAAGACAAGCGCGTGGATGGCGTGGTGCTGTGTAGTTCGCGGCTGGATGAAGCCACGTTGCGGGCTGCGTTGACGAACCATTCCAGCGTGGTGCTTATCAACCGGCAGTTGAGGGGCGACGATTTCGGCGCGGTGATGATTGATGACCGGATGGGCGGACAAACCATCACACAGCATCTCTTGCGCGCTGGACATCAGGCGATAGGCTTTCTAACCGGCCCACCGGCTTCGCGGAGCGGGAGAAAGCGGGTCGAAGGTTTTCTGGCGGCTCTAGCGGCTGTTGATGCGCCCCATCACCCAGACTGGCTGTTGCCTTGCGCTCCCACAGTGGAGGGTGGACAGGAAGCGGCTCTGGCGTTGCTCACACAGCATCCAGAGTTGACGGCGCTCTTCTGTTACAACGATCTGGTGGCTGTCGGCGCGTTGCAGGCTGCGGCTGAGTTAGCGCGCGCCGTACCCGATGATCTCGCCATTGCCGGCTTCGACGATATCCCTTTAGCTGCCCTCGTCACGCCGCCGCTGACGACGTGCCGCGTGTGCCGCTACGATATGGGCGCGCGTGCTATGGGTATGCTCTTGGAGCGCATCGGCGGATGCACCGATGAGTGTCAACGCATCATTGTGGAGCCTGCGCTTATCATTCGCGCCAGCGCGCCTTAACCAAAAACCGGGATTTTGAGAAAAATCCCGGTTTTCTTTGCGCTAACACATTCAGCCGGCCGGTTGCACGCGCACCACGTTCGTCGCCGTGCGCCCTTCTTCACAGACCAGGGCCACAGCGCCGCCGCTCAAGGGCTGCTCCTCATCCACTGCCGTGAGACACGGCCTATCATCCACCCAGGCCTTCAGCGTCGCGCCGACGACTTCCAGCGCCAGGATGTGCGTCTCGCCAAACGCCCAGGGGAAGTCCATCTCGGCCAGCGCGGTGGGCTGATGGAGCACCTTGACCAGGCGGAGTTTGGTCGCCGCCGGTTCGCCTTCGAAGCATACCAGCAGCGCGTAGTAGCGTCGCATCCCTTGCACGCGTGCGGCAATGCCGGCGGACTTCGCCATGTGCGGCGTCACGTCGGCGGTGACGCGGTAATCCGTCCACTCGCGCGCGCCTTGCATCAGCAGGCCGACGCCCTCGTTTTGCATCAGCCGGTACGTCTCGCCCCACGCCGACGACTGATCCACGCCGTTGACCCACGCGCGCTGCCACATCGTCCCGACGTGACCGGGGCGCGTGAGGGTGACATCCGGCGCGCCATCCCACGTGAGGTAATCCAGGTAGACGACGCCATCCGCCCGCCGCGCGCTGCTGATTTCGACGCCGATTTCCGCGATGGGGTCGCCGTCCATCTCGGGGATGCGCCAGGTGAATTCGTGCGCTGCGCCTGGCGCGAGTGTGATAGATGGCCCGGCGACGCGCTGCAAGCGATCTCCGTCGCTGTAGCGACGCACGTATAGCCCGCACGTCACCGGCGCGGGGTTGTCGCCGTCGGCGGAAAGTCGCGCGCGCACCGTCTGCCCTGGATAGAGGGTGGGGGAGGCCAGCAGGCCGTAGCCGGGCATATTGCCCGCTTCCTCCGGAATGAAGGTCGCCGTCGCTGCGCGCGCCGGGCGACCCGTGGCGACGCCGTGATAGCGCAAGGCCAGGCTGCGCGCGCCGGACAAGCTGTGTCCGGCGACGTTTTCCAGCGTCAGCGTGCCTTTGGAGGCGCTGCTATTTTCCGGCAGCCAGGCTTGCACTGCGCCCGGCAGATCGAAGTGAAAGCGCGCGCCATTTTTCGGCGCGAGGGGCGCTTCACCCGCCAGGGCGCGCCCGCTGTTGATGATGTGGAAGGCTTCGGTCACGGCGTCGGTGACGGCGCGCCCGCCATCCGCCGTCGGCAGGTAGAGCCGGTCGGCGACAGGGCCGCGATAATCGGGGCCGGCGTCAAGGCCCGCCAGGCCGTTTTTGATGCCCATCAGGCAGCCGACGTTGCCCGAATTGCAATCGGTGTCCCACCCACAGGTATTGACGATCATCAACGTCTTCTGAAAATCGTCATCGCCCCACAGCAGGCTCAACACGATCAGCCCGTGGTTGGGGACCATGTGGCAGTTGCCGCCGTATTTGTCGTAGCCGTAGTGCTCCGCGAGCAGGCCGAACGCCTCACGCCAGTCGGGGCCCGAAGATTCGGACGTCGTCGCGCGCCATGCGCGGAGGTCGCCGATCATCCGGTAGATGACGGAGTCTTTGGGGATGAAGGTCACGGCGGCGTCCAGCAGCTTGTTGATGTCCGGCTCCACGAATGCCAGGGCTTCCATCGCCGCGAGCACCTGCGCGCCGTAGATGGCTTCGCCGTCGTGGCTGACGCTCGCCGCGCGGCGCGCCAGGTCTGCCGCCAGCGCGGGATCGCCCGGCGCGACCATCGCCCACCCGTCAATGAAGATCTGCGCGCCGATCTGTTCCGCGACAACTTTGCTGTTCAATGCGCTAGAACCGCTGCGCGGGGCTTCGATGCCGTGCTTGAGGCGCAGGTAGGCGGTGTGTTCGGTGGAGTTGCCCAGGCCGCCCCACCACAGGATTGTGCGTTCTTCGATGAGATAGTTCAGCCACGTCCGCCCGATCTGCGCGGGGGTCAGCGCCAACGTGTTGCCGTAGTCGGGCAAAGCGCGCAGGAAGGTGAAGGTGCCGCTGATGTCGTCGTCGGTGACGATGAGGGGCACGCCGCGCTGCTCGTGGACGTAATAGTTGATCTCGCCCAGTTCGTGCATGATGCGGGCGTAAGGCCACCCCTCGAAAGGCCGCCCCAGATAGACGCCGATGATCTTGCCGAGGACGCCGGCGTAGACGCGCTCCACGTAGTCGTGGGGGAGTGTCATTATGTCCTCCGTTTCTTGCCGCGTCCACGCTTGGGGCGCGCTTCCGAGCCGATGTAGATGCCGTAACGCGGCAAGACTTTGCGATGGAGCAGCAAGACGAGCATCGCCGCCACAAAGGCGAAGCCAAAGATAAGGAGTGAGCTGCTTAACTTGTTCATCAGGGCCGGTTTGATGAGCATGACGCCGGCCAGGGTGAGCATCAACATCCCGCCGATGAGCTTGAGGATGCGCCCGTGTTTTTCTTCCAACCGGCTGGCTTTGAGGGTGAACACAGCGGCAAGAAAAATGGCCGCCTCGTCAAGCTGGTAAATCAGCATATAGAGCAACAGCAGCAAGATAAACGTCCCCGTTTCAACCTGCTGCGCGCTCAGGAGATTCGTCCACAACACCGGGAAGCCGGCCGTGCAAGAGAATTCCACCACCGAAACGCCAATCGCCATCACAAAGGTCGCGCTCACCAGACCCCACACCGAATCGCCGGCGTTCATCACTTTGCGAATACTTTTGTAGATGCCGGGCTTTTTGCTATCCGCGATGGTAAACGACAGCCCTTCTTTGTACCAGAAGTAGTCCTTGATATTGACCAGGGCGAAGAACAACGCCAGCAACGCAATGACCACTTGAATCCACCCCAAAAAGCTGACGAAGGTGAACACGGTGAACAGACCGGCGATGAACAACATATACACCGCTGCCGTCGTGGCGATAAAGACCGCGCCGATGATGAATATCTTTTTGCGCGAGCCGGTGTTCAAGACCAGCGACAGCAGGATGGACAGCACCCACAACGAACAGGGATTGAAACCGTCCACGAACGAGATCAAAAGCGTACTGACGAGTAGCGACTGCGATTCGAGGTTGATCGGCCCGATCAACGGCAAATTGATCGTGCTGGAGGCCGGCGCGTCAATTTGGGCGACCGGCACGCCTTCGCGCTCTTTGCGACCAGGGATAATGCCTACGCCCATATCGGCGCAATACTCGGTCAAACACAAGTTGACCTGCGCCTCTATTTCCGTTTTGATCTGTGGAGTGAAGCCTACCCAGTGACGATCGCCGATGATCGTCACCGGCACGCCGGCCGGCTCAAAGTC
This sequence comes from Anaerolineae bacterium, assembly GCA_034433375.1. Taxonomy (GTDB): domain Bacteria; phylum Chloroflexota; class Anaerolineae; order B4-G1; family SLSP01; genus DSWT01. Next base: position 32,733 of record DAOUAQ010000324.1, read on the forward strand.
CATCGCCGTCGCCATCTGCTTCATCAACGCCTGGTTTTTAGCGACGTACCACACCTCAAAGTCGTACAGCTTGATGTATGGGTTGCCGCTGACCAGGCTTTTCAAAAAAGGTTCCTCTTCAGCGCAATGCGGACAGCCATCTCCCCAAAAGAAGTAGATGGGGACATCCAAGATCTCTTGGGCGGGACCTGCTGCGCGTCCGGGGGAAATCATCCAGAATTCCCCGCTGATGACCAACAGGGCTATGATAACGGTAGTTTTGACGAACCATTTCTTGTTCAACTGCACACCTCTCGCGTCAGATTGCTTGTCGCACCGTCGAGAGTGTACCTCAAAATTGCTGCTGCGTCAACCGTCTTTTTCTATTTGCCACATCATTCTTGCTCACGCCTTCTAATGCTATACAATGGGGTTTATTCCAGCTGTTGTGGAGTCCTAAGATGAAGAAGGTTCAGCAGTTTTTGGCGTTTGCTTTGCAGGAAACGGACGAGGTCCGCCGGCGTCAGTTACTTGATATTTTACTGGTGTGTGTTGGGATAGCTGATGTCGCGGTGCTATTTTTTGCTCTGTATCTCGATATTGCGAACCTGGAGGCTCATGCCTTAATACAATCACTCTACGAGGCTTGCATCCTTTTTGGGGCAGGGATCATCTTTTTGTATTTTATCAACCGGCTTTGGTCGAGCCGGTTGGCAGGCGCGATATTTGCACTATCTCTGCTTGGTATCATTACATGGAACGCCGGATTTGAGCTTTTGTTGTCAGGCAATGTTTTCTTAGCCTTCACGCTACCGATCCTTATCGCTAGTTTCCTGGTGTATCCGTGGGCAGGATTTATGCTGGCTGCCTTGACCAGTGTTGTGATAACAGCAGGGACGATGGCTGCCGATGAGGTTGTCAGTATCCCCGGTATGCTGGGGTATTTTGCGGTAGCCATGATTGCGTGGCTGTCCTCGCGCAGCCTGGAACAGACATTGAATGATCTGCGATTGGTCAATAGCGAGTTGGACCAACGGGTCGCGGCGCGTACTGTGGAACTGACGGTTATCAACACGCAGTTGCAGCAGGAAATCGCCGAACGCGAGCGTGTGGCAAAGGCGCTGCGCGAGTCGGAAGCGCGTTACCGCAATCTGTTTGACAGCGCGCCCGTGGGAGTCGGACTGGGTACTCGTCAGGGCAATCTCCTGGCCTATAACCCCGAGCTGATGCGCATGATGGGATATGTTTCTCCTCCCGATCTGCGAAATTTCGATGCGCCCTCGGTGTATGCAAACCTTGTGGATCGTGAGCTGCTCCTGCATACTCTGAATGCGCATGGATATGTCAAAAACTATGAGATCGCGCTCAGGCGACAGGATGGAACCATATTAGACGCGGATTTAACCGTTGCGCCCTATAGCGACGACGATCCTCAAGTCTGGCAGATTGTACTGGTTGACATCACACAGAGAAAGCAGATGGCGCAAGCCCTGCGTCAGGCGCGGGATGAATTGGAACTCCGTGTGCAGGAACGGACGGCGGAATTGATCGCCAGCAACGCCGCTTTGGAAGCGGAAATTGTGGAGCGGAAGCGCATCGAGACGGCATTGCGCGAAAGCGAAGCGCGTTACCGTACCCTCATTGACATGTCCCCTGATTCGATTGTTGTCAGCACGCTAGATGGCACAATCTTCATGTGCAATCGGCAAGGCGCGACTTTGTGTGGTGTGGCTGCGCCGGAAATGCTCATCGGACGCAATGTTTTTGAGTTTGCCGCGCCTGAAGACTTCGGGCGGGCGCGGGCTAATACTGCGTGGACTCTGGAGCATGACGCTGTCCACAGCCTTGAGTACACGCTGTTAAGACCTGACGGCAGCCGTATACCCGTAGAGCTGAGTGCGGCGCTTATACCGGATACTGAGGGTAAGCCGGTTGGCTTTATCGGTATTACCCGTGATGTCACGACACGCAAGCAAGCGGCGGAGGTTATCAAACGCCATAACCAGGAGTTGCAGGCGTTGAATGTGATTGCGACTGCGCTTAATCAGACCCATGATTTAACCAAGCTTCTCAACCTTGTTTTGCCCGAAATTCTCAAAGTACTTGGCTTGGATACAGGCTGGATAGAGTTGCCGCAAACGGAACACGCACAAGATAACCCCGTCATTATTGGTCAGAGTGGATGCTCAGATCCTCTACCAGCAGGATTGATCCCTGCAACGCTGCTCGAGAAGATGCGGCATCACATCTATGAAGAAGGTATGTCCATCTTGATCGAGGATATCCAGGCAAAGCCGCGGCTTCGAAAAAATGGTGACGCACAGACATTGGCTTTCCCTGTCGTGGTGTTGCCCATCAAAACCCAAGAACGCACGATGGGTATGTTGGGTGTGGCAGGGATGGTCAACGGCCAGCCGCGTCCTTTTGACGCCGCCGATACACAGCTTCTCACCATTATCAGCCACCAGATCGGCCTGGCGGTGGAAAATATCCGTTTGTTCGAGGAAACTGCTGAGGTCGCTGCATTGCGGGAACTCGATCACCTTCGCTCGGAGTTGGTTGCCAATTTTTCCCACGATTTGCGCACTCCCCTGGGTTTGATCAAAATGTCATGCACAACCCTGTTGCGGGATGATGTGCAATTTGATCGCCAGACACAGCAAGAACTCCTCGCAGACATAGAAAGTCAAACCGACATACTATCGGACATTATCACCAATATGCTTGACCTGGCGCGCCTGGAAAGCGGACAACTGCAACTGAACAAACAGTGCGTTGATCTCGCGCAGCTTGCCCACGCGGTCGTGGAGGCGATGAAGGGGCGATTGATGCACCACACGGTTAAGTATGTGTTCCCCGAAGTACCTCTGTTGGCCGACGTTGACCTGAAATATATAGCAGAGTTGTTGCGCAATCTTATGGATAATGCCATCAAGTATTCGCCTGCTGGCGGTGAAATCGCGGTTGCCGGGGTAATCAGAAGCGATCATATCGCCATCCGAATCAGCGATCAGGGCATTGGCATCCCGCAAGAGTCGCTGGGTAAAATTTTCGAGCGTTTCTATCGGGTTAACAATGATATCACTCGTCGCATCAGCGGCGTTGGTCTGGGGTTACCCCTCTGTCAGGGGATTGCTATGTCCCATGGCGGATATATCGAGGTTGAGAGTGTGTTCGGTGCGGGCAGTACTTTCTCCTTGATTTTGCCATCTTCTGTAACGCGCACGCGGCAATCACAATTTACGATTTCTGAGGTGTGTTAACTCTCGGTTCGCTCATTTATCGGCGAGATTCCGAAAATGTAGTAATCTAGCAGCATGACTGAAAACCTTAACGTAACCATTGAACGCGTGGATGATGTGCCCCTGCTGCTGG
>DAOUAQ010000325.1:0-13134 GCA_034433375.1 Anaerolineae bacterium
GCCACGCTGACCGCGTGAACCGTCAACGCGACCAGCGCCGTCACCGAGACGATGTGGTGGACGGTGATGAACGAGCGCCCAAAGTAACGGGTCAGCTCGCGCATATAATTCGATGAAAGCGCGGCCAGGAAAACCCCCAGGTAGCCCAACAGCGCGCCCGCGCGAATGACGCCGTCCAGCGGGGTGCTGAGGCTGTCCAACGCGACGATTCCGCCGGTCACAAGCAAGGCGACGATGCCGCAAAGAATGAGCACCCCCGTGTTTTTCGCTTTTTTATCTTTAGCCACTTCTGTCCTCCCTGGAAATAGTCAGATAGTCTTTAGTCCGATAGTTATTAGAGTTGTTCCCCAATAGCGTCAACCAGAATTAGGGCGCGGATTTTCGCAGATTCACGCAGATTCTTTATAAATCTGCGAAAATCAGCGTGAATCTGCGTCCGACACCTTATTCAGGAACAGGTCTATTGCGTTTCCCAGACCGGTTAGATCAATGGATGTCATCATCCACGGCTTGCCGCCATCTCGACGATAGCCTGAATGCGTTTCTGTCGCGTCTCAGGTCGTTTCGCGCTGCTCAACCAGTACAGGTATTGCTTCTTCTGCGATGCCGACCATGTCGTGAAAGCGGCCCACACTTTGTTTTGCTGTAACGCCTGGGCAAGGTCTGATGGGATAGCATTGACATCTTCTCTGACCGTCGCCGCATCCCATTCACCGTTGGCTTTAGCTTCAGCGATCTTCTCCAGGCCTGCGGCGGTCATCCGGCCTTCGTTGATCAATCGCTCTACGCGCTGTTTATTGCTCTCTGACCAAACACTGCGCGGTTTACGCGGAGAATACCGCAGGATATACGTTTCGTCGTCAACCCTTCTGAGCAAACCATCAATCCAGCCGAAACATAACGCTTCTTCCACCGCTTCTCCATAAGTGAGAAATCGCTGCAGAGCCTCTTTCTTGTTGTGCAGCACCCAGGCTTCCCTGTCTGTGGCGTGATGTTGCTCTAGCCAGGTGCGCCATTCCTCTCGACTGGCGAAGGCCAGGTATAGGTCTGGTTTTCTCATTCCTGTACTGTTCTCACTCCAAGCTCACGTATTGCGCCTGTTCGCAGGCAGCGGAATCATTATAGACTGGTAAACAAAAGGCGCAACGTTATACATTCGCCATTGAGCACGGTTTTAGCGCGTTTCAGCAGGGAACCTTCTTGAGAATCCGCTGCGCCGTGCTACAATACAGCCATCCTCTATCGAAGGTAGCGTATGCACATCCGAAGTCTAAGTTTACGTCAATTTCGCATGTATAACCGGCTGGAACTTGACCTTCCGGCCTCACCCATTTTGCTGTTAGGCGCGAACGCGCAGGGGAAGACGAGTCTGTTGGAAGCTATCGCTTACCTCGCCGTGGGACGTTCTCCGTTGACCAACACGGACCAACACCTGATCCACTGGCGCGCTGTCGAAGCCGCGCTGCCCTTCGCCCACCTCAAGACGGAGGTCGTTCACCGCAACCGCGCCGATTTGATCGAGATCGCCTTGGAGCAAAAGACGTTGAGCAACGGCAGCGCGCGGTTGGAGAAGCAGATCAAGCTCAACCAGCACACCATCCGCCAGATGGATTTGGCCGGGCATCTCAACGTCGTCGTCTTTCTGCCGGAGGACGTGGAACTGGTGAGCGGAGCGCCGGCCGGACGGCGGCGCTTCCTCGACGATTTGCTCTCGCAGGTGTACCCGGCGTATGTGGAGGCCCTGGGGGAATACCAGACGGCGCTCTCGCGGCGCAATGCCTTGCTGCGTCATCTGCGCGACTTCGGCGGGGACGCCGCGCAGCTTGCCCCGTTGGAAGAGACGCTGGTGCAGGCCGGCGTGACGCTCTCGCTCTATCGCCGCCGCGTGGTGAAGGCGCTCACCTTCTACGCCGACCGCCTGCATCACGACCTGACCGGCGGCGCGGCGTGGCTGCAAATCCAGTACGAACCCAACTTCGATCCGCTGCGCCCGCCGGCGGTGGATTACCAGATCGGCTTGCTGCCGGAAACTGCCGGAGAGTCGCCGGTAGACCTTGACGCGCTGCACGAAGCCTACCGCACCATGCTCCACAGCCAGCGCCGCACTGAGATTGATCGGGGGATGACGCTCACCGGCCCGCACCGCGACGAACTGCGCTTTGTCTCCGATGGGGTGGATATGGGGACATTCGGCTCGCGCGGACAGCAGCGCACGGTTGTCCTGGCGCTGCGGCTGGCCGAGCTGCGCTGGCTGGAACAGGAGACGCGCGAATCCCCCGTTCTACTGCTGGACGAGGTGCTCGCCGAGCTAGACCGTGCGCGGCGCACGTATTTGCTGAACTCGCTCGGTAACGTCGAGCAGACCATCCTCTGCACCACCGACGCGGAGATGTTCCCGGAGAGCTTCCGCCAGAAGACGTTGATGTTGGAAGTGACGGAAGGCATCATCAGCAGAGTGGACAGTTCCACCTAAATTCATCAGGTCGTTCAACTGTCGTTAAAAATGGTCAGATGACCAGTGGAAAACTCCCAGGATGGCGGATACATTTAGGGAATTTTGTTTTATGCTGAAGGATGAGGTTAGTTTCAAGATACGGAGGAAATATGATAGAAGCGCCATCATTCCTTTTACCTTGTCCCCCATTCGACCTGACACTCGATAAATGGGATGCTTTCGAGCAGGTATTGGAGTCAACACCTTTGGGCGATTTCGTTGACTACCGTATCCCGTACCCTAAATGGCAATTTCTGTCTTATCTTTGTGAAACACGGGAATGGGTGCTCCATGGATCACAAAACCTGGAAATTGATGAAGTAGAACCGCGCCAGGCCAATGACAAAAAGGCATTTAGCAATCAACAGGCCATTTATGCCACGACCGACGGTATCTGGGTGATCTATTTTGCCATTCTTGATCGAGCGAGATATCCCGAAATGTCGCTGTTCAATTCCTGCCTGCGTGCCCGTGTTGCTGCTGATCAACTCAGTGCCCCGCTGTATTTCTTCTCAATTACCCATTCGGTGTTGCTTCAGAACCCATGGTGTGAAGGCGCAATCTATATCCTGCCACGCCATTCGTTTGAACAAGAAGTATCTCAGCAGGTGCAAGGGATGGAAATCGTCTTCCCGCATTGGATTGGGCGTTCGCCGGAAAAACCCATCGCCAAACTGCGTGTTGGCCCGCAGGATTTCCCTTTTCTGGCGCAGATCCACGGGCATAATGATGAAAAGTTAGTCCAACTGGCGATGGCCGATCCGAATGGTTTCCCCTGGCCAGACGCGTTGGAGAGTTAAAGGAGGCGCACTATGACTGCATATTTGCCGCCTTTGATTGATGTTCCTGGCGCACCACCGATCCCCGGCCTGACCTTCCGTCGCTTTCGTGGAGAAGCCGACTATCCGGTGATCGTGGCGATTCTCGATGCCTGCAACGTCGCGGATGAGTATGTGTACATCAACACTGTGGAGGACGTGGCATCCACCTTCGCGCACTTGCGTAACTGCGATCCGTACCGGGACATGCTGTTCGCCGAGGTAGACGGCGAGACAGTCGCCTTCAGCCGGGTGTGGTGGGGGGAGGAGGGTGACGCGCGGCTCTACATCCCGCTTGGATTTGTGCATCCCGCCTGGCGGCGCAAGGGCCTCGGAACGGCGATGCTGCACTACAATGAGGCGCGCCTGCGCGAATTCGCCCGCGAGCATCCGGCAGGGGAGAAGTTCTTCCGTGTCTGGACGACCGAAAAGGAGTACGGCGCCTGGGCTTTGTTTACAAAGTTCGGTTACGAACCGGTGCGCCACTATATCGAGATGACCTGTCCCATAGATGCCCCACGTCCGGAAGCTCCGATGCCGCCCGGATTGGAAGTGCGTCCAGTCGCGCCGGAGCAGTATCGCGCCGTGTGGGATGCCAAAGAAGAGGCGCGTCAGGATCATTGGGGGTACGGTCCGACGACCGACTCGGACTTCGAGCGGTGGATAGAGATTCGCGCTTTCACGCCGCATCTGTGGAAGGTGGCGTGGGACGGTGACCAGGTCGCCGGGATGGTGTTGAACCGCCTGGACGTAGAGGAGAACGCGCAGTGCCACCGCCAGCGTGGCTACGCCAAGGAAGTCTTTGTGCGGCGTCCCTGGCGGCGGCGCGGGTTGGCACGCTCGTTGCTGGTGCAGAGCATCGAGATGTTCAAGGCGATGGGGATGGACGAGGTGGCTCTGGGCGTGGATACGCAGAATCCAAGCGGCGCGCTGAAGTTGTATCAGAGCGTGGGCTTCCAGGAAGGAAAGCGGCATACATTTTTCAACAAACGGATGGAATGAGCAGACCTGACAGGTTTTCCGAAACCTGTCAGGTCTGAAGGAGCATCGTATGACAGAAAATTCTGTGTTTACGCAACGTTGGCAACCAATGATCTGGTTTGGGCTATTCCTGGCTTGTGGCATGTCGGTTTTCGTCGTTTTCAGCCACTATTTCCCGATCTTTTCAGGACCAACAGACAGCATCGGCAGGATTATCGTGGCGCTGGTCTTTCTGGCTGCAGCGTTGTTCTTCAGGCGCAGTGAGCGCTATTGCCAGTATTGGCGGATTTGCTTTGCGTTTTTCACAGCGTTAGCCGCCATCAGCCTGGATTACAAACTCGGTTTCTCGAAATGGCTTCTGCCCGCGGTGCATATTCCACTGGAGACGCCGGCCGGATTTGCTATCGACAAGCTGGAGAGTTCGACGTTGAGCATCCTCGTCGTTCTGCTGCTGACGCTCATCTCCGGTGATGACCTGGGATCGCTCTATCTCCGGCGCGGGAACCTGAAACTCGGGCTGACGATCGGGTTGATCGCTTTCGTGGTGATGATCGCCAGCGCCATCCCGGTGACGACACTGTTCTTCAACGGCAAGGACCTCAGTTGGGCGCGCATACTGCCCTGGATGCCGTGGTCCCTTATCTTTGTCCTGGCGAACGCTTTCAACGAAGAACTGCTGTTCCGCGGGCTGTTCTTTGGCCGGTTGCGGCCGTTCCTCGGCAGATTCGCCATCAACGTGTTGGTGGCTATCCCGTTTACGTTGTTGCACTCGGGCGTTGATTACTCGGCGGACATCTGGATGTTTATCGGGATGGTGTTCCCGTTGTCGCTGGCCTGGGGCTGGACACTCCAAAAGACGGACAGCCTGTGGGGTTCGATCTTGTTCCACGCCGCGATGGATATTCCCATTGCGTTTAGTTTGTTTTCAAATTTGTGAGGACACATAACAATGACATTGACACGCCGTCTGTATCACGCTGAAGACGACTACTGGCGGATTCGCGCCTTTCTGCGCGAGGTGCTGCTGCGCAATGGCCTGCGCGAGTTAAGCTGGCACGTTGCCGAGTTCGACTACTGGCGTTGGCACCTGGTCGCCAATCTCGGTGGTTGGGACCTTACCACCGTGGTTTTTCTCTGGGAAGCGGCGGATGGGCAGCTCGCGGCAGTGCTGAATCCCATTATGAGCGGCGAAGCCATCTTGCACATCCATCCCGATTTCCGCACACCTGAACTTGAAGACGAGATGCTGGCCGTCGCCGAAGAACATCTGTCTGTGACGGGTGATGACAATCGCCGGAGACTGTGGGTGTCGGTCAGTGCAGAAGACGACATGCGCTACGCCGCCCTGACACGGAATGGTTTCCGGCGTATCTCCGCACCCGAGCATCAGGCCTGCTGGCGGCGTCGCTCGTTGGAAGTCTCGATCCCGGATCCCCCACTGCCGCCGGGCTACATGGTGCGTTCGTTGGGCGATGGCCTGGAGCTACTCGAACGCTGCTACGCTTCCGGCCTCGCCTTTCACCCCGACGAACCGGCCATCGCCATCGAAAACCGCGATGATGTGAGCTGGTACCGCAACATTCAGCGCGCGCCGCTGTACCGCCGCGACCTCGACATCATCGCCATAGCGCCCGACGGCGCGGTGGCTTCCTTCTGCACGGCCTGGTTCGACGACATGACGCGCACCGCCGTCTTCGAGCCGGTGGGAACCGTGCCCGCGCACCAACGGCGTGGCCTGGGCAAGGCCGTCTTGTGCGAAGCGTTCCGCCGTCTCAAGCATCTGGGCGCGGTGATGGCGTATGTCCATTCGTATGAAGCGCCCGCCCACGCGCTGTATGCTTCAGTCGGGTTTGCGGAATACGATGTGGTTGAGCCGTGGGTAAAGGAGAGCTAATGTTACATTCGATCATTGACACGTTTTATCCTGGGCTTGGCGCAGTTCTGCCCCAAATCCCGGGTTGGTCGCCTGCTGAGAACCTCCAGGTTGCACTACTCGCCGGGCTGACGAACAAAAATTACGCCGTCACGGTGAATGGCGAGCGCCTGGTGGTGCGCATCAGCCGGGAGAACGCCGCCGCCCTCGGCATCAATCGGGAACTCGAAGTGGAAGCATTGACGGTTGCCTCACAGGCCGGTATTGGTCCAGAACTGGTACGGGCGATCTTACCCGAAGGCCATTTGGTGACACGCTACATCGAAGGCCATCACTGGACGTTAGAACAGTGGCGCGATCGGGCGAACTTGCGCCGTCTGGTGGAAAAAGTGAAGCAACTTCACAACCTTCCGCCGGTCAAAGCGACCTTTTCGCCGTTTCAGCGCGTGGGAACATCCATCGAGCAAGCGCATATCTTACTTACTGCGTTTCCTTCAGACTTCGACCACTTTCTTCAGGCTATGCAGGCGATCCAGCAGGATCAGCAAGCCGATCCCTATCCGTGGCTGCGGTTCTGTCACAACGATCTGTTCTGCGTGAACGTCATAGACGATGGACAGGTACGCTTCCTGGATTGGGAATTCGCCGGTATGGGCGACCTGTACTTCGATCTGGCGACGCTGGCGTATGCGTTCGACTCGCCGGACACGCTGTCACCGGAGCTACAGGAATATGTGCTGGCGTGCTACTTCGGAGACGTCACACCGCATCACTGGCGGCGTTTCCGGGGGATGCTTTTTATGCTGATGTTCTTCAGCGCGATGTGGGGGCTGGTGCAAGAAGGGATGCTGCGCGCAGGCGCAATCCAGGCCGTGGAGGGGTTCGACTTTATGGAGTACGCTAACGCAACGTTCACGGCGATGCGCGAGGTTCTGTGGGTGAATAAGTGGATTGCTTAAAGATGCGCAGCGTTTGCCAACGGCCGGCGGCGATGACTGGAATGCCATCGGCATGAATCATCCGCGCCATCTTGCAGCGTGAAGGCGATTTCAGCCGTTTCTATGTGTATATGGATGCACTGCTTAATAGAGAGTAACTGGTTTACATCAGGGCGATGCAACTCCAACCAATCTCCGCAAAGCTACTGTGGGCTTCGCACCAACCAGAATGCGGGAGTGAGGTTTATAATCAACCGTAGGCCAGGTTAGCCCCAAGTCGGTTTGTAGGTCCTCGACCAATCTTAACCTGCGCGGTTCGCCATCAAAAGTCACAATGATAGTTCTCTCATAAGGGATAACATGTCCATACCACCACAAACTCGCGATACCTTCAGGGCGAAATTCCATCATACAATACAAATCAGGGAAAAATACATCCGCCGATAAGGTTTTGTTTCCATAAAGCACTTTTATAGCAGCCGTCACATCCCATTCCGCCCAAAGGGGTGTTCTCTTCCAAGTCACATAATCCTTAGATTCTTGATATCCCGGCAATACAACGATAATATGAGTGTAATCGGTTAAAGTAGGTGCAATATCAAAAAGTTCACTCCAGATTAGTTTCTGCTCCGACCATGCTGTCTTGATATCGTATTGCACCCAAAGTTGAACCATTACCCCTATCGTTAATAGAGGAATTACACTCACTGCCAGCAATAGACACACTTGCTCTCGGTAGCGCGCGAGAAAAACAGCAAAAATATATAATAAAGCAACGATAGATAAACTAGCCCCAAGGAGAGCAAACACATTAACCCGAGAGTCTAAACTTGAAAGATTAGGGGGAAACAGCATAATAATGGGTATATAGCCTAGTGATGTAAATAAAACTCCGGTTACGAATAATGCAACTGCCATTCGGTATTCCCGGATCTTTTCATCTTTCAAAAGCAAAGGGCTATGAGAAAACTTTTTTCCAGTCAATATTGCGATCAACCAGCCTAAGATGATCGTAACCGCTATCAAAAGATAATATCGCAAATAGCCAAGCACGAAGTCTGGACCGCCGCCAAAAGCTTGCTGAAAAGGTACAATCCAACACCAGACTAACACCTTGCATCCTATCCACAACCGTTCCAGGAACAAACCGGGAGAAAAATGGATTTGTTCAATGTATGAATCATATACCCCGATACGTGCAATTCCGTAAATACGCCAAATTGAAAAAAAGCCGACGATGACAAAGGGGCTTAATAAGGCTATTCTCCGTGACCAAGGTAGTTTTTTAGAAATGAGGAACAATAACACTGCCCAGCCTAGTGCAAGCCCCAGATGTCCTTCGTAAATACCCAGGGAGACCAACAAGACAAGCAAAGATATTATGAGCGCCACTCTACTATTTTTATCCCGATAGAGGAAAATTAGCCAGGCGTACAAGAGCAGCATAACAAACCCAAAACGTACATGCACCATATTCAGCCATGTGTGCGTATAATCAGCAGGATAAACAAAAGATAACAGAACAACAAGAAATACCAGGGAATGGTTCGGGATAATTTTCTTCAGTAAAGAATAAGTTCCTACAGCCGCGCCCCATTGAGACAAAAACAGTATCCAATAGAAAGCATGGATATTCAAGCCAAACAATGAATATATCAGTAAAATGGGTAAGTGGACCAATGGACGGCTGGTAGTCCAATCAATCACGGGCCAACGATTATCTAGAAGTCCGCCAACTATATGAGACCAATCATCGCTAAAGATCACAGGCGCATAAAAACCCCCATAAGACACTCCCATAACGATGGCAAACATCAGGGCAGCTACCAGTAAATCGAAATAACGATGCTTCATTATGTCTAGCTGGATTCTCATCCTCACTCTCCGGCAACATTGAGAATTGTATCTACCACAAACAAGGGCCTGCTTCTAGTCGCATCAAAGTTCCGCCACAAATACTCCCCCAACACCCCCAAAATCAACAATTGTGTCCCAGAGGTTAACAGCACAACCACCATTAGCGCCGTCCATCCGGGCACCGGCACTTGGTCGAAAATCCGGATAGCTGTTACAATGATAGCATAAAGTCCACCCAGACCGGCCAGCAAAAGCCCCAGCGCCGATGCCGCCCGCAACGGTAAATACGAAAACGCCACGAACGCATCAATGAAATACTTGAATTTCTTCCCCAACGTCCACCGCGAGCGCCCGTGGTCTCGTTGTGCGCGCTCGTATTCTACGACATCATAGGCATACCCCAACCAGAACAGCAGTCCAATCAGATGGGCGTTTTTCTCTTTGCATTGTAACAGCAGATCCGCCACTTGCCGATCCACCAGGAAAAACCCCACCCCTTGAGGCGAAAATCCTGGAAAAACCAACGTCTTGAACAGCCAGTTGAACACGCCCGCAAACAACCGTGTGGCCCACGGGTCGCCCACGCGGTCAGCCCGCACTGCGAACACTATCTTGCTGCCCGCTTCCCAATGCTTCAGCATTTCGTGATAGGCTTCGGGTGGGTCCTGTAAGTCAGCCGCTACAAAGCCCACGCAATCTCCTATTGCATGGCTAATCCCGGCCAGAATCGCTACGTTCGAGCCGAAATTGCGCGCCAGTTTCACCACGCGCACGCGCGCATCGGCAATCGCAATTTCCTTCAACACGGCAAAGGAGTTGTCTCCTGACCCGTCATCCACGTACACGAACTCGAATTCATGCTCTGGATGCGCCTCAGCCAACGCCGCCAGCCGTTCCGCCAGCGCATGCAAGCTCGGAGCGTTATAGTATACCGGAACGACAATGGATACTTTACTCACGTTCAATCTCGCGCAGGCTCTCCACGATGCTCAATGCCACCCTTTCTACTTCACCCATCGTCAATTCAGCAAAACAGGGGATAGAAAGCACTTCGGCGCAGGCGTTTTCTGTCACAGGCAAGAGGCCCTGCCGATATCCCAAATCGGCGCAGGCCGGTTGGAGATAATCTGGGACCGGGTAGTGGATATCACAACCGATGGCGCGTTGCTTCAACGCGGCCTGCAAAGCGTCGCGCTGCACAGCCCGGACGACGTACAAATGATAAATCATATTGCCCTGAACGCTATCCAGCGGGAGGCGCAACCCCGTATTCGCCAGCGCGAGCGCGTACCGCGCGGCAATCGCCCGGCGGGCTTCATTCCACGCGTCCAGATACGCCAATTTCACTCGCAGCGCCGCCGCTTGCAGCTCATCCAGCCGGCTGTTCCGCCCGGCGGGAATCTCGGAATGATACTTGGTAGTCCACCCGTACTGCCGCAACCAGCGCACGCGCTGCGCGACCTGCGCATCCGAGGTCACAATGGCCCCCCCATCGCCCAGCGCCCCTAAATTCTTGGTCGGATAAAAACTGAAACATCCTACATCGCCCCAACTGCCGGCGCGTTTGTCCTGACTCTGCGCGCCATGCGCCTGCGCGCAATCCTCAATGACAGCCAAATGATGGCGGCGCGCAATCGCCAGGAGCACGTCCATCTCCGCCAGACGCCCATACAGATGCGTGACAATGACCGCCCGCGTGCGCGGCGTTATCACCGCCTCCAGCCCCTGAGGATCCATCAGCAGCGTCGCGGCATCAATCTCCGCATAGACCGGCGTCGCGCCCACCGCGCGAATCGCGGTCGTGCTATACATACCGGCATTAGCAACCGTAATAACCTCATCGCCAGGGACAATCCGCAACGCGCGCAGGCCAATCTCCAAAGCCTCTGTGCCGTTCGCCAGTCCCACACACTGCGCCGCGCCACAATAAGCGGCAAATTCTCGCTCAAATGCCTCAACCTCTGGCCCTAGAATAAACCACCCGCTCTCCACTACCCGGCTCAGCGCTGCTTGCAAAGCCTCCCGCAGCGGCGCAGTGTGCCGTTTCAAATCATTCAAAGGGATAAATGTTGATTCCGTCATAGTCTTTTCCATAAACATTACTCCGCGAATTCAGATACAGCCTGCAAAAACTTATCGTAATCACGAATGTAGTCCTCAGCCCGGTACACATCCGAAGCCAGCACTAACAGCACCGCATCTGGGGAATACTGGTATTGAATCCCCCAAACCATGGGGGGAATGTACAACCCCACATTAGGCCGATTCAACACTACCTCCGCGCGGTTGTGCCCATCATCCACCACCACCGAACAAGACCCTTTCACGCACACCAGAAATTGCTGTAAAGTGCGATGCGCGTGTTCGCCACGCACCTCTTTACTCGCCACGTCGAAGACAATGAAGTAACGCACAGGACGGAACGGTAAAAGGTCATCATACTGCGCAAATGAGAGGTTGCCCCGCAAATCATGCACCAGCGGCAGACGGTAAATGCGTGTTTCCCCCACCCCCACTGGCGTGACCGCTTCATCCGTCTCTAAAGTAAGCGTCTTTTCCAGTGTAGCAGTGCGAGTTGCCGTCACATAGCCGCTGATGCGCGCCGGATTTCCCTTCACGATGGCATAGGGCGGCACACTCCGTGTGACCACTGCCCCCGCCCCCACTATCACATAGCGCCCAATCGTTAAGCCGGGGAGAATGGTCGCATTGGCGCCAATGGAAGCGCCTTTCTGCACCAACGTGTGCGCAAAGACTTCAGGGTAGTGCTTACTGCGCGGGAAAGGGTCGTTGGTGAACGTGACATTAGGGCCAACGAACACATCGTCTTCGAGGCGCACTCCATCCCACAGCTGCACGCCGCATTTGACGGTTACCCTATCGCCTACAACCACATCGTTTTCCACGAAAACGCCATCACAGAGGTTACACTCTGCGCCGATACGCGCCCCCGGAAGAATGTGAACAAAAGCCCACACGCGCGTATTCGCCCCTAAGGATGCCCCGGGTTCCACAATCGCGGCAGGATGGATATAAGCAGCTTTGCTAATCACAACGCTCTCTCTGGCTGGCATACGGGGCCAATTTTTTCACCGTGAATTCCCCTCAAATTTGTCGAACTTTTTATCTCTACTTGATGAATCCCGCGCCGTCTGTAATCAAAGTCCATACTTTGACACCTCTTGCCAGACAACATTCAAACTCGTCCCTTAACCCACGATGAATATCAATTATCACCATCAACACAACCAACCCGGCCTTAATATACCTGCAAATGCGGTTATAGACAAGCTGAAAGGACCTGGTGCCAACATTGCCGTTCCCAGGGATAGTGGGGATGGGTTTTTCAGTGTGCGGCGCGGCACGCAGACGGTCGAAACCGGCTATGAATTGCATCCCGCTTACTGGGGGCAGGGTTTGATGATCGAGGCGCTGCGCGCGGCGCTCGCGTGTTGTTTTAGCGCGCAAAGCCCAATTCCCGTCCATCGCGTGGAGGCGATAGTGATGCCCGCTAATCGCGTTTCCATCAGGGTGTTGGAGAAGTTCGGTTTATAGAAGTTTTACATCTCCCCTATCGTCCTGGTTGGGGGAGGTGTGTTTATGGAAGAATTCACTCATGCACTCACCCGTTTTAGGGATGACAACTCACCCAGAAAGTGGGTATACTTAAGGTAGTTATCAAGACAGGAGGTGTGTAATGAACTTGTATGTATTACCATTGAACGATCCGCAAGCCACACTGGACCTTGTCGGCGGCAAGGGCGCATCGCTGGCGAAGCTGGCGAACGCCGGACTGCCCGTGCCGGGGGGCTTTCATGTCACCACTGCTGCCTACAAGCAGTTTGTGGCAGAAAACGGCCTGCAGCCGCGCATCCTCGCCGCACTCCAAGATGTCGACACGGCGCAACCTTCCACGCTGGAAACCGCCTCAACCCACATCCGCGCCCTCTTCACCCAATCCCCCATCCCCCCCGCCATCGCCGCCGAAATCCGCACCGCCTACCTCGCCCTCAATCAAGCATCCTGCATCTTGCCTCCTGCATCCTGTGCCGTCGCCGTGCGCTCCTCCGCTACCGCCGAAGACCTCCCCGACGCTTCCTTCGCCGGACAACAGGACACATACCTCAATATCCAGGGCGTGGATGCCGTGCTGGACGCCGTCCGCCGCTGCTG
>DAOUAQ010000326.1:0-8923 GCA_034433375.1 Anaerolineae bacterium
AGGAAGAACAGGACGCCGACCAGCAGCAGCGCGTTGCCGAAGACCTGAATCACGAACTGTGAGAAGAAGTTGGAGAGCGCGTTGATGTCGCCTTCGATGCGCTCGATCATCTCACCCGGCGTGTGCGCGTTGTGGAACGACATATCGAGGTAGAGACAGTGCTCGGCCACGTCGGCGCGCAGCGCGTTCGTCGTCGTCCAGCCCACGTTCTCGCCGACGTAGGTGGAGAGCACGGAGACGATCTGCTGCGCCAGCGCCACGATCATAAACAGCAACGCCGACTGCCACAGCGTATCCGCCGCGCCGCCCGATTTCGCCGTATCAATAAAACTCCGCATAATCTGCGGGTTGACCAGTTGCAGGCCGATGTTGCTCAGCAACAACACAGCCAGCAGCAGCGCCATCGGCCATTGCGGCGCGAGGTAACTGACCAGCAACTCCCAATACTGCTTCAAGGGTATTTTTGCCAATGCTTCCTCCTCGAAAAATAGTGACAGGGTGAACGTTGAGAAATCAGTT
Organism: Anaerolineae bacterium; assembly: GCA_034433375.1. Lineage (GTDB taxonomy): Bacteria > Chloroflexota > Anaerolineae > B4-G1 > SLSP01 > DSWT01. Next base: position 520 of record DAOUAQ010000326.1, read on the forward strand.
CAGTCCGTTGACGAATTTGCATTATGGGGCTGTAGCGCAAGTTTGCAACTCGCGCTACAGACTTGATGACTTTACAACCCCAAACGTGACATATTCCGGTTACGTTCCTCCGTTGCCATGCCACAGATAGCGCATCTCCTCACTCGTCGCCAGCAGCTCATCGAGCGTGCCCTCCGCCTCGATGACGCCATCCTTGAGGACGATGATGTGATCGGCGCGGCGCAGTGCGGGACGGCGGTGCGAGACGACGAGACACGTCGGGGGATTCTCCGAATCCCCACGCTCGAAGACGCGCTGCCACAAGGTCTGCTCGGTTTCCACGTCAAGCGCGCTGGAGAGGTCATCGAAGACGAGCAACTCCGGGTCGCGCGCAAACATCCGCGCCGCCGCCGTCCGCTGTGCCTGCCCGCCGGAGAGCCGCACCCCGCGCGGGCCGACGAGCGTATCCAGCCCCTCCGCCAGCGTGGGGATGTCGTCCTCCAACACCGCCGCCCGCACCGCCGCGTCGAGGTTCACCGCATCTTCGGGCAGGCCCAGCAGCACGTTCTCACGCAGCGTCTCGCTGAACAGCGTTGGCGCTTGCGGCGTGTACGCAGCGCGCGGCGGGATGAAGAACGCGGCGGGATCGTCAACCGGCGTATTGTTCCAGCGGATTTCCCCACCCTGTTTGGGTAGCAGCCCCAGCAGCGCGCGCAGCAGCGTCGTCTTCCCCGAGCCGACGCGCCCGGTGATGACGGTACACGCCCCCCGCTTCAGCGTCAGGTTGATGTCCGCAATGCCGCGCCCGGTGTCCGGGTAGATGTAGCGCAGCCCCTCGACGGTCAACGACTCCAGACGGTGCGCGTCAGACCGGGCGACGAACGGAAGATCGGGCAGCGCGCCGCGCGGGTAAACCGGGTGGTGCGCCACCAACGCCTCCGGCGGCGCAGTCGGCTGCAATTCGAGCAGCCGGTTGATAGACACCGCTTGCGTCTGGTAATCTGAGAAGAAGCTGCCCAGGTTCGCCGGGAACTCGATGAGCGACGTGAGATAGGTCACGAAGAGCATAAATTCGCCCAACGTGAACGGATGGAGCGGGTCGCGCATCGCCTGCGCCGCGAGCAGCAGCACCAACCCCAGGCCCAGGTCGGTGACGTTGCTGAACGCCCACTGGATCAGCCCCATAAAGAGGCTGAAGCGCACCTCGGCTTTGCGCCGCGTCTCGCTCAAACCGTGCAAGTGGCAGGCGACGTCGGCCTCGGCATCGGCGACCTTGACCGCCTGCACGGCGTCCAGCGCCTCGCCGAGGAAGCCGGTGACGGCGCTGGTTGCTTCACGCCGGGCGTGACCGTAGCGCAGCACCCGCTCCCACGCGACGCGCACGATGAACACCATCGTCAACATCGGCAGCACCGCGATCAGGGTGATGCGCCAGTTGATGGACAGCATGATGGTCAGCGCGACGACGGCGAAGAGGAAGTGCCCGGCCAGAAACGGCAGCCAGCTCGGCCAGTCGGCCAGTTCCATCACGTCGTTGTCCAGCCGGTTGAGCACATCACCCGCCGCGAGCGGGAGCCGGTCCGCGCCCGGTCGCTTGAGGATGTTGCGGACGATGTTGCTCCGCAGCAGCGCCCACCCGGAGCAGCGGAAGGTCTCCTCGCCGAGGATGCGCGTGAGATAGACCACCGCGCGCCCCACTTCCACCGCCGCCAGCAACCCCAACAGCCCCCACACGCCGATCTGTGCGGGCGCTGCGCCGGTCAGATGATCGAAAAACGCCTGAATCAGCAGGCCGGGGAGCACGTTGCTACTGAACAGGAGCACATACAGCGCGCCGAATTGCAGGTACGCGCGCGGATTGAAACGAATCAACTTCCAGGTTGCGGCCCACGTGGATAAGGTTTTCATGCGAGGGCCTCCTCTAGTCCGGTGCGCAGCAGCCCGGAGAACCGCGAGCGCGGATCGGCCATCAACGCCTCCCGCGCGCCGCACTCGGCCACCTGCCCGCCATCCAGGATCATGATCGCGTCCGCGCGCTGCACGGTGCTCAGCCGGTGCGCGATGACGATAGCCGTGCGATTCGCCAGCAGCAGGTCAATCGCGCGCTCGACGAGGCGCTCCGTCGCCGGGTCCAGCCGCGACGAGGCTTCGTCGAGGATGACCAGCCCCGGGTCGCGCAGGAAGACACGCGCGAAGGCCAACAACTGCGCCTGTCCCGCCGACAGTCCCTGCCCACCCGTCTGCAAGACCGTATCGAGGCCGCGCGGCAGCGATTCGTACCACGTCCCCAGGCCAAGCGTATGCAGTGTTTGGATCAACCGGACATCGTCGAAGCCTGGTTTGAACAGCGTCAGGTTGTCGCGCACGGTGGCGCGGAACAACTGCACGTCCTGCGTCACCAGGCCCACGCGCGCGCGGAGCGCGCCGAGCGTCACGTCGCGCGCGTCAACGTCGCCGAGGCGGATCGCGCCCTGGGTGGGGTCGTAGAGCCGGAAGAGCAGGCGCGAGAGCGTCGTCTTGCCGCTGCCGGTGCGTCCGAGCAGCCCTAGCACTTCGCCCGGTTCCAGCGCGAACGAGACATCGCGCAGCACCGTATCCGCGCCATTGGCGGTCATCGTATCCCCGTAATGGAAGCTCACGCCATCCACCGCCACCGCCAGCGGGCCTGACGGCAGCGCGACATCCGGCTTGGGCGATTCGGTGACGCTTGGCGCGAGGGCCAGCAGCTCTTCCACGCGGAGGATGCTGGCGCTGGCCTGTTGCAGCTCGTCAATCCGGTGGCGAATGGCGTTCAGCGGCTCTTCCATCTGGCTGACGTAGCCGAAGATCAGGTAAACCGCCCCTGGCGTCGCGCGCCCGTCGAAGAAAAGCCACGCGCCCACGGCGAGCGCGGCGATCTTGGCGGCTAATGTGATCAACCACACAGCATCGAAGCTCACGCCCTGCGTCATCATCGCCTTGATCCAGGTCTGCGAGACGCGACGCATCAGCGCGTACAGGCGGCGCATTGTGTACGCTTCGCCGCCGTTGGCGCGGATGTCCTCCGTACCGGAGAGTCGCTCGCCGAAGAAACCCGCCAGGTCGGCGTCGGCCTGCCGGTAATCGCCCCAGGCGCGCGTCAACGGGTGGCGCACCGCGTTCAGGGCGAAGAAGGCGCAGACGGCGTAGCCCACACCGATCAGTCCCGCGCGCCAGTCTTCGACGAACAGCAGTACCACGATCCCCAACGCCAGCAGCGTGTTGGCGAGCAGGCGCAGCGCCATCTCCGAGAAAAATCCGCCCAGCGCGCTCACGTCGCCGTCAATGCGCTCGATCAGTTCGCCCGGCGTGTGCGCTTTGTGAAAGGCCATGTCCAGCTTCAGGCAGTGGATGGTCAGGTCGAGACGCAAAGCATTGGTCGCTTTCCAGGCCACGGTCTCGCCGAGGTAGGTCACGCAGAGCAGAACCGCCTGCCCCGTCACGGCCACGACCAGGAAGAGCACCGCCTTACGCCCAAGCGCGGCGACGCTATCGCCAGCGCCGACCGCATCTATAAATCCCCGCAGGATTTGCGGTTTGAGTAGTTGCAGGCCGATGCTGCTCACCAGCAGCACAGCCAAAAGTAGCACGGTAGCCCATTGTGGTTTGAGATACCGCACCAATAAAGTCCAGTAACGCTTCAGTGGGATGTTCAAAGTTCCTCCTGAGATTCCAATGACCGAGAAATTGATACGCCATAGACCACTCCGACGAGATGGGTAGTAACGACTTCAGTCGTTTTCAAGCAGAAGCGACTAAAGTCGCTACTACGCATCAACGGCTGTCTTGCGCGCCGACTCATGGCGTGAAGCGTGGCAGAAGTCGGTGTTGAAATCTGGAAGAATTTTTTGCGGGAACGTGAAGAGGAAAACTACGCCCGCGCTCTACCCAGAGTCCGGCGAACAAAGCACGCAGACAGAGCATTTGCATCGTGAAAACCTGACATCTTGTTCACCTCCTCATGGGGTGTAGAGCTTATTTACACCAAAAGTGTACACCCGAATGTAGGATTGTCAATCTCAACGAGACGGGTAGTGATGCTTCAGTCGTTCCTGAGAAGAGCGACTGAAGTCGCCACTACACAATAATGGAAAATTCTGAGATATGTGTTACAACATAACAGACAAAATCTGCTTACGTTTTACAACTGAGGTGAATCATGCGCATTATTGTTCCAATCAAACAAGTTCCTGAGACGAGCAATGTGAAGATGGACCCCGAAACCGGCACGATGCTCCGCACCGGCGTGGAGGCCATCGTCAACCCGCTCGATCTCTACGCGATTGAGGCGGCATTGCGCCTCCGCGACGCGGTCGGCGGGCAGGTGACGACGATTTCGATGGGGCCGCCGCTCGCGGAGAAGGCGCTCAAGGAAGCCATCGCGATGGGCTGCGACGACGGCGTGCTGCTCAGCCACCGCAAGTTCGCCGGGGCAGATACGTGGGCCACGGCGTACACCCTCGCGCAGGCGATCAAGGCGCTCGGCGCGGTAGACCTCATCATCTGCGGGGAGCGCGCCACCGACGGCGACACGGGACAGGTCGGCCCCGGCATCGCGGCGTTCCTGGATATGCCGCTGGCGACATACATCAGCCAGATTTCTGACGTGGCGGACGATGGCCTGCGCCTTAACCGCATGGTCGAGGGCGGCATCGAAGTGTTGTGGACGCCGCTGCCGGCCGTGCTCACGGTCGTCAAGGAGATCGCCTCCCCACGGCTCCCTACCCTGCGCGGCAAACAGCGCGCCAAGAGCGCCGCAATTCCAGTATGGGGACCGGACGAGCTAAACCTGGACGCAACGAAAATCGGACTGAGCGGCTCGCCGACCCGCGTGGTGAAGATTGACAAGCCCAAAATCGCCCGGCACGGCGAGATGGTCTTCGTGAAAAACGCCGCCGACGTCGAAGTCGCCGCCGACCAATTCGTCGCCTTCCTCCGCGACCGCCAGTTGATCTGAGTGGCGAGTTGCGAGTGATGACTTTGGACTTTGGACTTTCGACTATAGACTGAGAACTGAAAACTGAGGACTGAGGACTATGGACTGGACCGATATTTGGACGCTGGCTGAAGCTAAACAAGGAAAGTTACACACGGTATCGTTTGAACTGCTGACGCGCGGGCGCACGCTGGCGGATGCGCGGGGTTGCCGGCTGTGCTCCGTGGTGCTCGGCGACGCCATCCCCGAAACGGAACTGCGCGAACTGCTCGCGCGCGGCGCAGATCGCGTCTACGTGGTGGATCATCCGGCGCTGGCGCGCTTCCTGGTGGAACCACACGCCAAGGCGTTGCGCTATCTCATCGAAACTTACAAGCCCGAAGTGCTGATCGCCGCCGCAACGACGACCGGCCGCACCGTGATGCCCTACATCTCGATGCAGGTTCACACCGGACTGACGGCGGATTGCACCGGTCTCGAAATTGACCCGGAGACGGGCAACCTGCTGCAAACCCGTCCCGCCATCGGCGGCAACATCATGGCGACGATCAAGACACCCACGGCGCGCCCGCAGATGGCGACCGTGCGGCCCAAATCCACGCCGCCGGCCCCACGCGACGAAGCGCGGCTCAACGCCAGTCTCGGCGAGATTGTGCGTGTGGATGTGCCTGAATCGCTGCTGACGGCGCGGATGCGCTACGAGCGGTTCATCCCCGACGAGTCGCAGGAAGTGGTGATCGAAGACGCCGAAGTCATCGTCGCCGGTGGGCGCGGGATGAAACGTGGGGAGAACTTCAAATTGCTCGCCGACCTCGCCGCCATGTTGGGCGGCAGCGTCGGCGCGACGCGCGCGGCGGTGGATCGCGGCTGGCAGTCGTATCCGCGCCAGATCGGATTGAGCGGCAAGACCATCGCGCCGAACCTGTACATCGCCTGTGGCATCTCCGGCGCGATCCAACATCTCGCGGGGATGCAGACGGCGGAGTACATCGTCGCCATCAACACCGACCCCGACGCCCCCATCTTCCAGGTCGCCGATCTGGGCATTGTCGGCGACGTCTTCGAGGTGTTGCCGGCCGTGCTCGAAAAGCTGAAAGAGATTTAAGATTTGTTGATTGGAAATTTGGAGATTGAGGGAGAGGCTATGACGCACTATAATCCTGTCACACCTGCGGTGATTGCTGAATTACAGAGCATCGTCGGCGAAAAGTACGTGATCTTCGACGATGTAGAGAAGATGGAAGCCTACGCGCACGACGAGGTGGCCGATCCGGCGTTCGCGCATATGCCGGATGTGGTGGTCAAACCGGCGACGGCGGATGAAATTTCCGCCATCATGCGGCTCGCCAACCGCGCAATGATCCCCGTTACGCCGCGCGGCGCAGGATCGGGGCTGTCGGGCGGCGCGGTGCCGGTGTACGGCGGCATCCTCCTGTCGGTGGAGCGGATGAACCGCATTCTGGAGATTGACCGCGACAACCTGGTGGTGGTCGTCGAGCCGGGCGTGGTCACGAACGTCATCAACGAGATTTTGAAGGAAGATGGTCTCTTCTACGCCGGCTATCCAATGAGCGTGGAAACGTGTTTCGTCGGCGGCAACGTTGCGGAGAATGCCGGCGGCGGCAAGGCGGTGAAGTACGGCGTCACCGGGCGGTACGTGATGGGTCTGGAGGTCGTGCTGCCCACCGGCGAGATCGTCCAGTTCGGCGGCAAGCGCGTCAAAGATGTCACCGGTTACGATCTGCTGCAACTGATGGTCGGCTCGGAAGGGACGCTTGGTATCTTCACCAAGATCATCCTCAAGCTGCTGCCGCTGCCCACGGCGAAGGTGGATTTGCTGGCGCTGTTCAAGGACGTTCCCTCGGCGATTGCGATGGTGCCGAAGATTATGACCAACGGGCGCATCATCCCCACCGCCATCGAATTTATGGACAGGCTCTCGGTGCAGACGACGTGCAAGTACCTCAACGAGGAACTGCCCTACGAGCAGGCCGGGGCGATGCTGCTGATTGAAGTGGATGGCGGCAGTGAGTCGCAGGTGGAGAAGGAGTATGAGACGATTGGCGAACTGTGTCTGGAACACGGCGCAATCGAGGTCTACGTGGCGGACAACCACACAACGCAAGAACGCATTTGGGCCGTGCGACGCAATATCGCCGAGGCGTTCAAGGTTTACAGCCCGGTGCAGAGCATCGAAGATGTTGTCGTGCCCTTCGCGCAAATCCCCGACTTAATGCCCGAACTCGACCGCATCTCAGAGAAGTACGATGTCATCATCCCCTGCTACGGCCACGCGGGCGACGGCAACCTGCACGCCACCATCGTCAAACACCCGCATACACCGCTTGATGAATGGGAAGAACAGGAGCGTGCGGTGCTGCTGGACCTCTATCACGCCGTCGCCAAACTCGGCGGCACGCTCAGTGGGGAACACGGCATTGGCACGAAGCGGCGTGACTTTTTGCCGCTGATCCTGGACGGAACGGTCATCGCGTTGCAGCGACGGATCAAGGCGGCGTTCGACCCAAACGACGTGCTCAATCCGGGGAAGATTTTCCCGGCGGCGTAAACGCTACGTTGGGCGTGGGTTGGGTGATTACCCAACCCACGCCTGTTTTTCACTCGAGACGCACCGCTCGCGGAATTCTTCCACCGTCATGCCGTAGTGGAGTTCATCGAAGTGTTGACCGAGGGTAAAAATCACGCGGCGAATACGACCTTCCAGTATAAAGCCCAGCCTCTCGTGGAGACGTTGCGACGCTTCATTATTTGAGTAGACTGTAGCCGAGACCTTTTGGTAGCGCAGTTCATCAAAGAAGTAACGCAAGAGCAGGAAAATGGCTTCGGAGGCGTAGCCTCTGCGGCGATAGGCGGGGCCAATCGCCAGACCGTACATAAAGCACCCCACCCGCCGGTCGCAGGTGTGGGAGTTGATGATGCCAACAACCTCTCCGGCTTCGTTCTCGATGATGAAATCGAAGGCGTCATCCTTCAAGTCTGGCATTGACATCCGCGCGAAATGTTGGCGGGTTGCTTCCAGTGAGTCGGGAAACCGCACAAAATCTGTGAAACGCTCCATATCGCTGTCGCGCCACGCGAAGAAGGTGTCGGCATCGCCCGGCTCCACGCCACGCAGCCGCACCCGCTGTCCTTGCCAAATGTCCATGCGCCCTCCAAAACAACCGCGAATCTTCACCAATCCTGACTCATCAAGATCATCTCAAAATTCCGGTACACGGATGAACACGGAGAACACGGATTTTTCTCCTATAAGAAATCCGTAGAATCCGTGAAATCCGCGTACAATTCTTTAGCGCTTGACTGTAAAATCGTCTCGACGATCACAGAGTCTTCGCGAATTCACACAAATTTTCTTCCTTATATTCGTGGAGATTGGTGAAGATTCGTGGTAAGGATTTTCAGTCATTGTCGGCGGTTTCCCGTGAAGTCAAGCCGCTTCGCCTTCGCCGT
>DAOUAQ010000327.1:0-14820 GCA_034433375.1 Anaerolineae bacterium
TCCACGCCCAGGATGTCCAGCGCGCCGCCGTCGGCCCGGCGCAGCCCTTCCAGGCACTCCAGGGTGCTGGTCTTGCCCGCACCGTTCGGCCCGAGCAGACCGAAAATCTCGCCGCGCTGCACCGTAAAGCTGATGCTATCCACGGCGACCGTCTCACCGTAGGTTTTGCGAAAATCCTTGACTTGAATTACAGTGTCGTTCATAGTACTCATAGGTTCTCCTCCTCGGAATAGGCTATCAGCCTTCAGCGGTCAGCAGCTTTCTGGCTGACGGCTGATAGCTGACCGCTGATTGCTATGTTCACAGTGTACCCGATGCCGTCGGTCCTGTCATCGTCCCTCCGGGCGCTTGTCCATTGCCCGTTCGTACAGTGTACGTTTGGACGGTGGCAAAAGGGGACAAGGCGAGTACAATAGCTGTATGATAACATTCCGTCGCTGGTTCGATGCGGTTGGGGATTGGTTGGGATTGAAAAAGATGGCTGGCGATCCCGACGTCCGTGAAGCGCGCGTCTTTTTCATCGTGGTGATGCTGGCGCTTGGCGGCTCGGCGATTCTGGCCGTGAACTCAGTCCCGGCTTTGCGCGCTCCGGCTCGGTTGATCCCCTTTGTGATCTTGATGGTACTGCATATTGCGCTGTATTGGCTCAGTCCTGCCTTTATGCTATCCCCGCGACGCGCCGTGGGCTATCTGGGCTTTCAGGCTGTGCTGGTTTTTATCATCACACTGTTTCCACGTGACCTCAGCATGATTCTGAGCCTTTATCCGGCGTTGCTTGGTATTGCAGTGGGGATGCAGCGCGAGAAACGGCGTATCGTTGCGGTTATCATCGTGTGGCTGTGTCTGGCGACGCTCAACCTGATCCTGGTTTTGGGCTTTGCCGTGTTGCCCACCTGGTTGATGTTTGCCCCGCCGCTGACGCTGTTCGTCGTCATCTACGTTGTGCTCTACCTCCGGCAGGTGGAAGCCCGCGACCATGCACGGGTTCTGCTGCGGGATTTGGAGGCGGCGCACCGCGACCTAGCCGACCGCGCCGCGCGCATCGAAGACCTGACACTGGCCGCCGAACGCCAGCGCATGGCGCGCGAACTGCACGATACGCTAGCGCAGGGCGTCGCCGGGCTGGTCTTGCAATTGGAAGCGGTAGATTCGCACATGGCTGCCGGCCGACCGGAACGGGCGCAGAGCATCGTGCAGCAGGCGATGGCCCGCGCCCGCGCTACGCTCGCAGAGGCCCGCCGGGCCATCGGGGATTTGCGCGAAAGCCCACTTTCTACGCCCGGTTTGGCATCCACACTGCGCGACGAAGCGACACACTTCACGGACGCGACCGGCATCCCTTGTGCGCTCGATCTGGCGCTGCCGGATCTGCTTCCCAACGCGCTATGTGAGCACGTCCAGCGCGTCGTTGCTGAAGGGTTGACCAACATCGCGCGTCACGCCAAAGCGCAGCACGTGTGGATCAGTGCGCGAGAGGCCGAGGATTGGTTCGTCGTGGAAATGCATGACGACGGCGTCGGGTTCGATCCGGCGGCGGCGTTGACTCGCGCCGGGCACTATGGCCTGATCGGGCTGCGTGAACGCGCGCATCTGGCCGGCGGCGCACTGGAAATCGTCAGCGCGCCGGGTGCGGGTACGCGCTTGACGCTGCGCTTACCGTTGTGATGTCAAACCTGACAGGTCTTCTGAGACCTGTCAGGTTTGAAGACAGTTTTGGAGGAGATAGTGCCCGATCCGATCCGTGTGTTGATTGCCGACGATCACCTGATCGTCCGTGAAGGGCTGCGGCTGATTCTGGAGACTGCCGAGGATATGACGCTTGTTGGGGAAGCCGCTGACGGCGCGGAAGCCGTGCGTCTGGCGAGCCAACTACAGCCGGATGTGGTGTTGATGGATTTGCGTATGCCGGGTATGGACGGATTGACGGCCATCGAACGGCTGCGGGACACGCACCCGCACATCGCCGTAGTGATTCTGACCACGTACAACGAGGACGATCTGATGGTGCGCGGGCTGAAAGCCGGCGCGCGTGGCTATCTGCTCAAGGACACCGACCGTGAAACGCTGTTTCGCGCTATCCGCGCGGCGGCGCGCGGCGAGATGCTGCTCAAGCCGGAGACCGTTGCAAAAGTGTTGGCGCGCACGGCTGCGCCTGCACCTGCGCACGCCGCCAGTCTGGAACTGACCGAGCGTGAGCACGAAGTCCTCGCAGCCATCGCGCGCGGCGAGCGCAGCAAGGAGATCGCTGTCCGTCTATACATCACTGAACGCACCGTCAAGGCGCACTTGACGAGCATCTACAATAAACTTGGCGTGGACTCGCGCGCCGCCGCCGTCGCCGAAGCGATTCAACGCGGGTGGTTAGGGTAGGTATTTCTCAAAATTGGCAGACCAGTCTGCGGGACCCTCCAGGTTGAGGGTGCGCGCTGTGCGAAGAAAAGAGGCTTTCTGTCGGGAGGTTGTTCATGCATATCTTCATCGTCGGCGGGACGGGCTTCATCGGTTATCATACCGCGCTTGAATGTCTGCGGCGCGGACATACCGTAACAGCGCTGGCGTTGCCGCCGCTGCCGGCGGATGACTTGCTGCCGCCGCAGGTCGCAATCAGGCTTGGGAATCTGAACGCACTTCCCGACGCTGATGTGCGCGCGTTATTGCGCGGCCACGAAGCCGTCGTTTATGCCGCCGGCGCGGATGATCGCGTTACCCCTAAAGCGCCGGCGTACCGCTTTTTCTACGAGGAAAATGTGAAGGCGGCGGCGCGCTTCTTCCGCCTGGCGCGCGAGGCCGGTGTGCGTCGGGGCGTGTTGCTCAATTCGTACTTCGCCACCTTCGACCGCCTTTGGCCGGAGATGGAACTCACGCGGCATCACCCCTACATCTGGAGCCGCGTCGCGCAGGCCGAACAATCATTTCACGCTGCAGCGCCCGATTTGGCATTGATGGTGCTTGAGTTGGGCTACATCTTTGGCAGTATGCCGGGGCGTACTCCCTTGTGGAAACCGATCATCGATTACATCAACTCCCCGCTGCCGCTGTTTTACCCCAAAGGCGGCACGAATATGATTGCCGTCGAGCGCGTCGCCGAGGCGATTGCCGGGGCTATCGAGCGCAGCGTGGGCGGCGAGCGTTACCCCGTCGGCGACGAAAACCTCACCTGGGTCGCCTGGCTGGATCGCCTGACCGCGTTGGTGGGCAAGCGTAAGCGCGTAATCACCCTTCCTACGGGTCTTGTCCGACTTGGGGCCAGGTTCCTCGCGTTATCGCACCGGAGACAGGAACGCGAAAGTGGCCTCAATCCCGTGAAATTTGTGGATGTGCAAACACGCAACACGTTTTTCGACCCCACGTCTTCTTGTGAGGCCCTTGGTTACGGACGCGGTGGTTTAGACGAAGCCTTGGCGAAGACGGTGAAAGCGTGTTTGCGAGCGTGATTTATCATACCAATCGGATTATCATCGCGCGCAGACGAGGCTCACACCGCAACAGTGCGAACGCGCTCGGCCCGTCAATGATCTCCCCGTTATGCACCATCGCCAACGCTTGCGCAATGGGCGTGGGGTGAATTTCGATCAGTTCGCCCGGTTCCAGGTGATTCTCTCCCAATCGCACACCCGTTGCCAGGTAGATGTGGAACTGTTGGTCAACCAGCCCCACGCCCGACCGGTACAACCCGATGAATTCCAGCGCCTCCGCCTCGCCGCCGATTTCCTCGCGCAGCTCGCTGCGGGCCAAGTCGGCCAGATCGTCCCCGTGGAAGTCGTGCGTGCCGCCGGCCGGCAGCTCCCACATCCACGCATCCACAGTGTAGCGGAATTCGCGGATGAGAACAACTTCGCCGTTGGTCGTCACCGGTACGATAGTGATGGCCGGGCCGACTTCGATGAAGGCGTAAGGTCTTTCCACGCCGTCGGGCCAGATTGCCTGATCGCGGCGCACGCGGAACATGCCCAGAGGATGGACGTAAGGGTATTCGATCCGCAGCGTCTGCCAGCCGTTACGTTGCGCGTTGGGGCGTTCTGAATAAGTGAGATTGGAGTTTGTCTTGGTCATCTCTTTCCTCACGGTTGATCGGGTTGCGTCGCCAGACGTGCGAACTGTCGTAAAAGCAGCGCGCCTAGCGGGGTGTCGTGGCACGTCGCCAGGCATTGTTCGGGATTCTGGCCTTCGGCGCGGAGGATGTCGGCGTAGGCGTGAATGTAGGCGCGCGTGATGTCGGCATCGAACTCCGGGTGGAACTGCACGCCCCACACCTGCGGCGCAAAGGCGATGGCGGCGTGCGGCTCCAGCGCGCTGGCAGCGAGCACGCGCGCGCCTTCCGGCACTGCCAGCACCGACTGGGTATGACTGACGTGTCCCTCGATGCGCGTATCCAACCCGGCAAAGAGCGGGCCGCCGTTAGCGGCGGCGCCATCAGCGCGCAAGTGTATATCCACCGTGCCGAATTCGCGCCCGTTGGGATTGTCGCCCACCGCGCCGCCGAGCGCGTAAGCCAGCAGTTGGTGCCCGTAGCATATCCCCAATATCGGCGCGCCTGTTTGAACCGCGTCGCGCAGCCATTCGGCAACGCGCTCGCTCCACGGCTGATGTTCCGTCACCATCGCGTGCGATCCGCTGATGACAACGCCGTTGACCTCAATGGGCGGCGGTAGCTTCCCGCCGTTCGTCACATTCACAACGCGCAGCGCCGCGCGCGGAAGGCCGAGTCCGTGCGCGATCCAATCCTCAAAGTCGCCCCGGCGGGCGACAAGATCAGGCATGGAACTGCCTGTTTTGATGATGAGAAGCCGACGATCCATGGCTTATACGTCTGCCACGGCAACTGCCATCGTTTCATCCCCGCGCAGCGCCATACAGTTGACGCCCTGCACGACGCCCTCTTTCGGCGGCACTTCCGCAGCCTGGAAGCGGATGATCTTGCTGTTGCGGGAGATGATGAAAACGTCGCTCTCCGCGCCAACCGGCGCGGCTGCCACCAGTTTATCGGTTTTGAGGGCGACCTTGCCCCCGCCGCCGGGACTTTTATTGCTGGCAAAGCCCGTCATCAGCCGGATCGTACCCTTGCCATCCGCACCGAGGAGGAAGACGCTGGTTTCGTCGTTTGTGGCGGCCGCGGCGACAACGGCGTCGTTCTTCTCCAGGCGGATGCCCAGGCAGCCGGTTTTCGGCACACGCAGCGCCGGAAAGCGGATGGCGAATCCCTGCTGCGTGGCGATGAAGACCTCGTCGGCGCTGCCGGGGATCCAGCACGCCGCCGCCAGCGGGCCATATTTAGCGGCGTCGTAATACACCACGCCGGGGATCATATTCTTGCCCACAAAGCTGGCGCGCACGGTCATCACCCAGCCCCGCTGCCCCACCAGCGCGATTTGCTCGCCGCCATCTTCAGGAAGCGCTGCCGCAAAGCGTTCGCCAGGTCGCAGGGGGAGTAGGCCGGCGAGCGTCGTCCCTTTCGCGCGGATTGGCATTTCAGGCAGGCGGTTCACCGGTAAGCGGTACGTGCGACCTTGATCGCTGAACAGGATCAGGCTAGTGCTCTCGTCCGCCAGGGCAAGCAGGGCGGGCGGATCGTCGTCTGGCGCGTCGAGGTCGAAGATACCCATACCGCCGCGTCGTTGGCGACCGTAGAGGTGGCGCGGCGTGCGCTTGGCAATCCCCGTCTTGCTCAGGGTGATGAGGTTGATTGTGGTCGGCGGCTCGCAGAGTTCCGGCTCCGCGTCCGGCTCCGGCTCGGCGACGATCTGGGGGCGCGCGCGCCGGGCGGGCTGCGCGGCCAATTCCGCCTCCAGGCTCTCGATGTAGGCCAGCACGTCGGGTGAAACGTCGGTTAAGTCAGGGCGTTCGATAGGCATAGGTTCCTCCGTTTTAGTCGAAAGTCGAAAGTCGAAAGTCAAAAGTCGAAAGTTGAAAGTCGTGAGTTCCGCTTACGTTTTACGCTTTAGTTTTACAAAGGCGTTCACGATGTCGTCAAACGGCTCTCGTGCTATAGTATGGGCATGAATGGCGCGCAGCAACGGTTCTTGTTGGAAGACGAAGTAAGCGTCAATGGCGCTGGTGTGTTCGCCGGTGCGCAGCGCGTCCAGCGCGTCCGGGATGGGGGTGGGGTGGATTTCGATGAATTCGGTGTTTTCAGGATGGTTCGTCGTCGCCAGGGTCACGCCGAGCGCCAGGTAGCCGAACACTTGCGTTGTGGTGAAGCCCGGCGCGGCGAAGGTGCGGCCAAGCGGGTAGATGGCCTCAGCCTGTCCGCCGATCTCCTCCCACAATTCGCGGCGCACCAGATCGGTATAATCGCCCCCGTTGAAATCGTGCGTGCTCCCGGCGGGGATTTCCCATAGCCAGGCGTCCACGATGTAGCGATATTGGCGGATCAGCACCAACTCTCCGGCCGGCGTGATAGGCAGGATGAAGACTGCGCCATGTTTGACGGGATAGGTATAGACGCCCTCGCTCCCGTCTGGTAGTTGAAGCCGGTCGCGGCGCACAGAAAAGCGGGCGTCGCTGTACAGGTTCGTGGTTTCGAGCACCGTCCAGCCCAGGCGCTCGCCGTTGGGTTTGTCGTTCACAGGATAACCTCCAAAGTCTCAAAGGGTGGGATGCCCAGCACGACGCTGTGGCGGATTGGGTCGCTGAAGGCGATGCCGAAGGATGCTCCATCGGCCAGCACGCTGCGCGGGGCGCGCTTGAGGCCGTTGAGCGTCAATTCGACGTGCTCGTAGGGCGGTGTGAAGTCGCCCTCGCGCGTCCACGTTATGGTCAGGCGCTCATCCGTCTGCCGTAGCGCGAACCGGTTCAGGCGATAGTCGCCCTGGCGGTAGCCGAAGCCCTCACCCGCGTCCTCGTACAGTTCGCTGACCGCCTCGCCCGGCCCGGCGAGCGGGTAAACGCTCAACCGCAGGAACTTCTGCAATCGCTGCTCGACGCTGGGGCCGAATTCACCCATCGGCAACACGCTTCCGGCGCGGACAAAGAGTGGGAGGGTTTCCAGGGAGACGAAAGTGTCAACGGATTGAACGGATGAAACGGATTGGAGAGCGTTCGTCCAGAAGTCGTACCAGGCGCCGGACGGCAGGGGGACGGGGCGGGCGGTTGCGCCGGGTTCGCCGACCGGCGCGACGAGGAGCGCGTCGCCGCACAGGAAGGCGTCGTCCACGGTCAAAAGCGCATCATCTGCCGAATCCCACCACAGCGGGCGCACGACAGGCCAGCCGCGCGTCGTCATCTGCCAGACGGCGGTGTAGAGATAGGGCAGCAGTTCGTAGCGTAGTTGGATGAAGCGCCG
This sequence comes from Anaerolineae bacterium, assembly GCA_034433375.1. Lineage (GTDB taxonomy): Bacteria > Chloroflexota > Anaerolineae > B4-G1 > SLSP01 > DSWT01. The sequence goes on from DAOUAQ010000327.1 coordinate 7,283, forward strand.
CACGATGCTCAGGTACGGTTCGCCATAAGACCACGGCTCCTGATCCGGCGTGCCCGCGATGGTGTGCGCGCGGAAGAAGGGCAGGAAGGCCGCCATCTGAATCCAGCGGGTGAACAGTTCGCCGTCGGCAGCGCCGTTGAACCCGCCAACATCCGGCCCGGTGAAGCCCAACCCCGAAAGACCTAGCCCCATCACCATCGGCGTGGTCAGCTTGAGCGAGGCCCATGTGCTCTCGTTGTCGCCTGTCCACGAGGTGGCATAGCGCTGCGCGCCGGCCCATCCCGCGCGCGTGATCAGCACCGGGCGCGTCTCCGGCTGCTGCGCGAGCAGCCCATCGCGGCTGGCGCGCGCCATGAGCATCCCGTAGACGTTGTGCGCCTCGCGGTGATCGCCGCCGCGCCCTTCGAGGCTGTGGCGGATAGGGTGGGGCAGCGTTTGATCGCCGTTTGGATTGAAGATGGCGGGTTCGTTCATATCGTTCCAGAAACCGGCGATGCCGGCTTCCAGCAGGGGCTTGTATTGCGCGCCCCACCACTGCCGCGTCTGTGGGTTGGTGAAATCGGGCAGCGCGCTCAAACCGGGCCAGACCGGCGCGTGGTAAACCTTCCCGTCGGGCGTCGTGCAGAAGTGCTTGCCTGTCAGCCCGCTCCGGTAGACGGCGAAGGCCGGGTCTTTCTTGATGCCGGGATCAATGATCGTGATGAGCTTGATGCCCTGCGCGCGCAGATCGGCGGCAAGCTGCGCGAAATGCGGGAAGCGTTTTGGGTCCCACGTGAAGCAGCGGTAGCCGTCCATGTAGTGGATGTCCAGGTGGATGGCGTCGCAGGGGACGTTGTGCTCGGCGAAATCCTGCGCCAGCTTGCGCACGCGGTCTTCGGGATAGTACGACCAGCGCGATTGCTGGTAGCCGAGCATCCACAGCGGCGGCAGATCGTGCCGTCCGGTCAGTTCCGTGTAGCGTTCGAGCAGCGTCGGCGTCGTCCCGGCGCTGACGTAATAGCGCAATTCCCCGCCCGCAAAGCGATGTTCGGCTACGTCCGGCGTACTATCGCCTAAATCGAACTCCGCGTAGTGCGGGTTTTCGTAGAAGGCGAGGTAACTGGTAATCGGGGATTGGGGATTGGGTATCCGTGATTCGTGATTCATGATTCGTGATTCATGATTCGTGATTCCCAGATACACCGGAATATTCAGATTGATCGGATCGTCGTCGTTCGTGTAGCCGGAAGGGTCGCGGTTCCAGAGGATGTGCGTGCGTCCACGGCGCTGCCAGGGGGTGGCGCGCTCGCCCAGGCCGAAGAGGTGTTCTTCCGGGGCCAGGGCGGTGCGATGGCGCAGTGCGCCGTCCTTGTGCCAGGCCACGTCCACGTCGGCGCGCAGGAGATGACCGTTGGCGTCGGCGATGAAGACTTGCGCATCCGCCAGCGCGATGCCGACGGTGAGCGCCTCGGTGCGCAGCAACAGCGCCTTCTCCGTCTCGATGGAGACGACGGCGGGGACAGGCCACGCTTCCAGCGGTTTGGCGATGGCGTAAGGCACAGGTTCGCGGTCGCCGTGGACGTAGGGCCGGTAGCGCACTTGCACCAGGTCTGCCGCGAAGAAGGTGATGTCGAGCCGGCAATGTGTCGTGGTCAGCGTCGCGCCGCGCTCGTGCAGCGTGATGAAGCGCACTTTGCCGGGATGTTCCCACCGTGTAGGCCACGCCGGACGTGTTTGGCGCGCCTGGCGGTAGAAAGCCAGCCATTGCGCTATGCCGCGTCGCGGATGGTTAGCGTGCTTCCACCGGGCCTCGGTCCAGGCCTTGCGGGTTTGGTAGACCGCCGCGTGCAACGCCGGTTCAATGCCGATGATGCGCACCGCGCCGAGTAGGTTGTCAAGTAACGTTGGCATGATGGATTCCTTTTGAATCTCGAATTTTTTATAACCAATCCCGCCGCGCAAAAATCCACGCCACAATCAAGGAGAGGAGCAGCGAGATGCCGAGAACGAACAGAAAAGCTATAGGGTTGTTTCCCAGTGGTAGCTCCACATTCATCCCATAGAGACTGGCGACCAGGGTGGGCAGCGAGAGCACAATCGTAATCGAAGCCAGGAACTTCATCACGATGTTGAGATTGTTCGAGATGATCGAGGCAAACGCATCCATCATCTGGCTGAGAATGGCGCCGGCGATGTTGACCATTTCAATTGCCTGCTGGTTTTCGGTCAGCACATCTTCAAGTAAATCCAGATCTTCGGGATACATCTGGAAGAGCTGACTGCGTTGGAGACGCTCCATCATCAACTCATTGGATTTCAGCGCGGTGGTGAAGTAGGTCAGGCTCTTTTGGTACTTGAGCAACCCCATCACTTCTTGATTGCGGGTGGAGCGCTGCAATTTGTCTTCCAGAGCGTCAACCTTGCGGTCAATTTCGCGGAGGTAGTTCAGGTAGCGGGTGGCTGTGCTGAGGAACAAATGCAGGATAAAGCGATTGCGCTTGGACGTCGTGAGTCCGCGTATCCGCCCGGCGATAGCGTCACGCAGTAAGTCACAGTCAAGTTTACAGACTGTGACAACCATATTTTTGGCGAGCATGATGCCTAAGGGGATGGCGCTGTAGGGGATATCTTCCGTTTCGCCCTGGTAAAGGGGAACTTTAACGACAATCAGGGTATCGCCATTGGATTTTTCGACTCTGGACCTTTCATCAAGGTCCAGAGCGTACATCATAAAATCCTGGGGGACGCCTAACGTTTGAATCTGGGCAATCTCTTCCGGCGTGGGATTCGTCACCCGGACCCAACACCCGTCGGTGACTTCACTGATTTCCCTCAGCCCTGCCTCAGTGGTCTTGTAAATCGTGATCATTGCCTGCCTCCTGTTTGAATTTCACGCTTCCGCAGCGTGGTGCAGCATAAGAGAACGACAGGCCGGGGCTAGGTGAGAGAGTTTGGGGTTACAGCAAGAACATCATACAGGGCCACCGATGGAGCATAGAAGCCAGTCTCACCAGTCCCAGCCGGCAATCTCTGTGACAACTGGAAGGATCATCTATTTGATTCAAGGAAACTAACCTCCTGGTGACTGAAACAACTATGATCGTGCGACCATGCGCACATCATTATACACTCGATTGCGAAATCTGCTTACTGTGGGCCAGGGAAGTAAGCCGGCAAGCGCACAGTCTCGTTCCCGGCGAGGATTTCCCAGAACGGGAACCACGCCAGACCGCAGAAGCGCACGTCAATGTCGGTGCGGTTGGCGCGCACGACCACCTCGCGGATGTCGTTCAACGTGCTTTCCCATTTCTGGATGATCTGCCGCGCGGTGGCTTGCCACGCGGCCTCGAGCTGCTTCATCTCTTCGTCGTAGAGCCTGAGCGCCTCTTCGGATTCCTCGACCTCGGCCTGGGCCTCTTTGACGTAGCGCCGTTGCCGCGACGTTTGGGAGAGCGGGCGCAGCGTGTGGCGGCGCTTCGACAACAGGCTCAGCACCGATTCCGCGCCGCTCAACAGCTCCTCGCGTTTGCGCTCCGACAATATCTCCTTGTCCTGGTCGAGTTCCAGCTCCTCTTTGCGGACTTTAGCCGCGATGCGTTCCATCCGCTGCTCGAATTTCAGCCGCTCAGCAGCCAGGGCGGCCTCTTTCTGCCGCTCCATCTCCTGGCGACAGCGATCCAGGAAAGCGCGCTTGTTCTCGTCCGGCGGGCTGTAGAGTTTGAGCGGGCTGCACGTCCATATACTGATCTGGCTGCGCTGGTAGAGGTGGGTGACGAACGCGCTTTCACGTCTGGCGTGCGCGGTCTTGCTGCCGAGACCTTGCGGCAGCGGCTCAAATTCGCCTTCGCCGGAGTGGGCCGGCGCAAGGTCGTCCATCCGCAGGTCAATCATCTCGCCCTGTTCCCAACGCAGATTCCAACTTCCGCCGGACGCGGGGTCAATGCGCCAGACTTGTTCGTCCTGTATGGTGATGCCGGCCGGTTGATTGAAAATATGCGTGACGCCCGCGCCGAGCAGATACGGGCGGTAGACGAGTTGCGCGGGTGATCCGGCGGGCAGCGGCGTGGTGTGCTGGCGCATCGCCCACGCAGCGGTGATGGTCGCCGGGAGGAACGCCTGGGGGACGTCGGGATCAACGGCCGGCGGGCGGATGGTGCGCTGGTGTAGTTCTTGTCTGGGATAGTCAGGTAGTCGGGTAGTCGGGTAGTCAGGTGGCGGGGGCGTTGGCGAGACTGGCGTTGATATGGAAAAGGCAGTGCCGGCAAGATCGGGCTTAGGTTCCGGTGTCGTCAATTGCTGCGCTTCGGTGATCGTCAACGGCCCGCGCAGGTAGGACATCGTCCAGCGGGAGAAAAAGAAGCGCAGTTTGCCTTCTTGCGTGTCGTGCATCAGGAAGAGGCGCGGCTTGAGACGGCTCAACGCGGATTCCACCATCCCCGGCGTCATCCCGGCCTCGGCGATGGCGCCCCCCATCCCTTCGAGCACGCGCATCTTGTCGCGCTCCGTCCGCAGCGCGCCTACGAACCATGTGCCGATGTTGCCCAATCCCTTGTAATCCAGATCGGCGGGATTTTGGGTGGAGAGGACGACGCCCAATCCGGCGGCGCGTCCCTGCTTCACCAGCGCCAGCAGCGGCTCTTTGGTCGGCGGATTGTACGGGTGCGGCGGCAGATAGCCGAAAATCTCATCGAAGAAGAGCAGCGCGCGCAGCGCCCGCGTCCCGGCCTGGTTGCGCACCCACGTCCGTAGCTCCTCCAAAAAGAGCGTGACGAAGAACTGGCGTTGATCTTCCGGCAGATGCGCCAGGTAGAACACCGACGCGCGCGGGCGTCGCTCCGCCGTGTAGAGAAAGCGGTCAATGTCCAGCGGCTCACCCTCGCGCCAGCGCGCAAACCCCGGCGCGGCGATGAGGTTATTCAGCGTGAGCGCCAGCTCGAAGCGCGCTTTCTGCGGGAAGAAGCTCTCCACGTCGAACACGCCGATGCGCTCCAGCGGCGGCTGCTGCACCTGGCGGATGAGGGTGGGGATGTCGAACGCGCCTTGCGAGTCCCAGGTGTGGCGGATCAGCGTGGTGAGCAGGATGTGTTCGCGGCTGCGCAGCGGGTCCGCGTTGACGCCGGCCAGGCCGAGCAGCGCCGAGGTCAACCCTTGCGCGCGCAGCACCGCCGCGTCAGGATCGCCGGTGGGCGGCGCGCTGAAGCGGGCGAGGATGTCCACCGGGCGACCGGCGCGCAGTCCCGGCGTGTACAGCGCGATGTCCGCGTTGAGCCGCAATTGCGCGATATGCTCTGGCTCCAGCCCCCAACCTGCCAGGCCGCTGCGCCAGCGTTCCGCCACAGTTTGCGCGGCGTGGTCGGGCGTCTGGCCCTGACGCTGCGCGGCGTCGGCGTCAATCCACGGGGCGAAATCCTCCGGCGACAGGTTGGGGAAGGTCAACAGCAGGTTCGCCAGATCGCCTTTCACGTCCAGCAGCAGCACGGGAATCTGGCGGCGCAGCGCCTCTTCGACCAGCGCCAGCCCTAGCCCGGTCTTGCCGCAGCCCGTCGCGCCGAGCAGCAGCGCGTGGGTCGTGAGGTGATCGAGCGGATAGTCAACGGGTTGGTTGGTGAGCTGATTTTGCTCATCCACCAGACGGCCCAGGTAGAGTGTGTCGGGTTGGCTCATAGGTTGACCATACATCCCAATCCAGGAACGTTTGTGGCGATCAGCCAGCCGTCTTCGACGATAAAACGCGCGAGGGTGGGGTCGTTTTCGACATCGAAGTGCCCATCCAGATCGCCGTAGCGGACGGCGGGGCTGCTCAGGGCGAAAGCCAGCCCTGCCGCGATGAGCAGCGCCGGCTCACTGAGGCTACCCACCATCGTGGTCATTTGCGCGGCGCGGGCGATGGCGTCCATTTGCCGGGCGCAGGCGATTCCGCCGCACGTCGCCAGCTTGATGCTGATGCCGTGCGCGGCCCGGCGGCTGGCGATGTCCAGCGCCGAGGCTGCCCCAACCACGCTCTGAGAAGCCAGAACCGGTACTTTGCTCTGCAGCGTGACCTGTCGCAGCGCCTCGATGCCTTCGGCGGGTGCGATAGGCTGTTCCAGCATCTCCAACCGGCCCGCGAGCGCCCGCGCGACATCGAGCGCCTCGCGAATGCTGTACCCGCCGTCCGCATCCAGCCGCAAAATGCAGTTGGGAAGCGCATCGTGGACGGCGCGCGTGCGGCGCACGTCTTCCTCGGGGTTCATGCCTCCCTTGATTTTGAGGATGCGGAATCCCTGCCGGACGCGGTGGCGGGCCATGGCGACGGTCTCCTGCACTGTGCCCAGGCCGATGGAAATGGAGGTTTGGATCCGGTCGTGGAAGCCGCCCAAAAGCCGGTACAGCGGCATACCGGTCGCCAGGCCGAGCAAATCATGGAAGGCGATGTCGAACGCGCACAGCGCCGAAGGCGTGTCGCGCGTCAACGCGCCCAGCTCGCTGAGCGCATACTCGGTGTTGAGCGGGTTTAGATCGCGGGCGCGGTCGGCGCACGCGCGACACGCGCGGATGACGCTGTCGAGCGTCTCGCCAGTGAGCGCGGTGTCGAAGGCCGCGCAGCCCCAGGCGACGTCACCCTGCCGGGTTTCGATGCGCACAAAAACCGTCTCTGCGTGCTCGACGGCATCTTCGCTGTGATATGCGGTGCGAAAGGGAAGTCGTAACAATAGATTTACCGGTATGACTTCGACGTGTGTGATTTGCATCGCAGGGTACCTCCTTGCGTAAAACGTAAAGACGTAAAACGTCATGGTTTGAGCGAGTTATTCTTCGATGGGTTGGATCTCCAGAATTTCGGTAAGATTGCGTTTCATGGTCCAGCGTGAGCCGCGCGGAAAGCGGTGCAGTTCGGCGCAGGAAGGACGGTAGGAGTAGCTATTTCCCTTGTCATTGGTCAAGGTGACAGTGCAGCTTTCAGAGCGTGCGCCTTCGTGTTGATTGTCGGCCAATTGCACCTTCGGCCAATAGATTTCGGTATCCGTTCCCCGCGCCACAGCCGGTTGGATATTCACCCATTCCCATTTCTTGTACGAGTACCAGGTCTGGTACACAGGGACATCCTCGTAGACCGGAACATCGTTGCACACGTATTCGTTGGTGCAGTTTTGTTCGTCACGGTAGACGTCGTGTTCGTCGCACGTGCCGTCGTCGTAGCAAGTACGCTCGGTGTGATCGTAAACGGATTGGGTTGTGCAGCTTTCCTCGTAGCCACATTTTTGTTCGGTGCCGATCTGAACCTGGTTATAAGAAGCGATACGTTCTTCCTGGCTGATCAGATCGGCGCCGGCGGGTAGTGTCCAACCGCCGTGCTCGTTGTACTGATATTCCTCGATAGCGATCGTGCGTTCCCAGGCAATGTCGGTGACGGTGGCGCTCTCCGACCTGGGGATGCTGGAAATGATCCCGAAGCACGTGCAGAGACACGCTAACGCCAAAACGATGAAGATGGGGATGTAGACTTGGGGTTTTTGCATAAAAGCAGGCAGCCACTTCACCCAACTCGGCGGCTGTTGCGGGGGCTGCGGCTGCGCCTC
>DAOUAQ010000328.1:0-6903 GCA_034433375.1 Anaerolineae bacterium
GCGCGCGTCTGTTCGCCGCCGCTGAGGTGCGCTGTCGGCATATCGAACTCGTCCTTGCGGAATCCTAGCCCGCCGAGCACCTGCCCGATGCGCGTCTCGTAGGTGAAGCCGCCTGCGCGTTCAAATCTGTCCATCAGCGCGCCATATCGCGCCAGCGCTGCTTCACGCTCGACTACATTGGGCGAAGCCATCTGCTCTTCCAGCCGGTGCAGCGCCTCTTGCAGCGCCTGCAAGTCGGCGAAAACTGCTTTCATCGCTTCCCACAACGTGCCGTTCGTCTCGAAATTCGGAGTTTGCGGCAGATAGCCGATGCGTATATCGCGCGCGCGGCTCACCGTCCCGGCATCCGGCTCTTGCACACCGGCGATGATGTCCAGCAGCGTACTCTTTCCGCAGCCGTTGACGCCCACCAAGGCCACACAATCGCCTTGATGCACCTCAAAGGAAATCTGCGAGAAAATCTCGTCTGGGCCGAAGTATTTGCCTATATTGGATATGGATAGTAGCGCCATAATGCCGAATTATACCAGACTTCTGACGATGCAATTCTTGTCTCAGGCGCTTTCGCGGGTATAATGATGGTAATTCTGGTTCCACTTGCCCCCAGTCCTCGGGCTGTGTTGGCTCGTTCGGGGGTGGAGAAGGTGGAATGAATGGGGTTGCGCAATGACTTTGCCGCCTGAACTAATGCACATCATCGCGCAAACGCACTTGGTGACCGATGCGCAACGCTATGTGATTCTCAAAATCGCTCCGTCGCAAGGGCCTGGCGTTGTCCTTGCGGCGCAGCAATTGACAGTACCGTTGTGGGCTTATCTGTGTGACAAAGACGAGGCGACACTGGTGGTTTCCAAAGCGGCGTGGGAACAAATCCAGCCGTTGATGAGTGTTCTGGATATATCGCCTCCCTATCGTCTCATCACATTTGACGCGCCTTTGGATTTTGGCGTTGTCGGCTATTTTGCAGCCTTGTCGGCTGTGTTGACGGACGCAGGTGTGAGCATCTTCGCCCTCTCGGCGTTCTCGCGGGATCACATTCTCGTTGGAGAGGCGGATTTCGACCGCGCGTGGGAAGCATTACAGGCTTTTATCCGGGCCTGTCGTGCGCAGGAAGTCGTTTTATGTGATGGCGTGGAGTCAGTGTGAGTAGTGTTCTCTTTCTGATTGGGAAAACCCTCGGCAAGTACGAAGTGCTCGAACATATCGGACACGGCGGCATGTCGGAGGTATATAAGGGGCAGCATGTGCAGCTTGATCGTATGGTGGCGGTCAAAGTGCTGCATCCTTTCCTTGCGAATGAAGAGGGCTTCGTCATCCGCTTTAAGCGCGAAGCCAGCATCGTGGCAAAACTGCGCCATCCCAACATCATGCAAGTCTTCGACTTCGACTACAACGAAGAACTAGACATCTATTACATGGTGATGGAGTTCATTGATGGGCCGACGCTCAAAGATCGTCTGAATAATGAAGCGTTGCCCCAGGAAGAAGCCGTGCGCATCGGCGCATTGATCGCTGACGCACTGGATTACGCCCATCGGCGCGGCATGGTACACCGCGACGTCAAACCCGCCAACATCATGTTCATGCCCGACGGTCAGCCGGTGCTGACCGACTTTGGGATTGCGAAGATGCTGACGCTTTCCGGGCTAACTGCCAGCGGCGCGATGGTTGGCACGCCGGCCTACATGGCGCCTGAGGTGGGGATGGGACGACCCGGTTCGGCGGCAGCCGACATCTACTCGCTCGGCGTCGTGCTCTACCAGATGGTGACCGGGCAGTTGCCGTTTCAGTCTGAGTCGCCGATGGGCATGGTGATGCAGCACATCAACGAATCCCCGCCGCCGTTGGAGCAGTTTGCCCCTTCACTGCTGCCGGCGCTCGATGCGGTGATCATGAAGGCGCTGGCGAAGCAACCCGAAGAGCGGTTTGCGAGTGCGGCTGAAATGGCGGCTGCGCTGCGGCAGATCATCGGCATAGAGGCGTTTATGGGTGCTCCTACCGTCTCCCCTCCGCCGACAACCTCACCGTTGCCAGTTGTACCGCTGACTCCACCCTCTAGCGGCGCCGTTGTGCGCCCCGCGCGGCAGGTTGCTGAGGACGAAGATGACAGACTCTTGCGCACATGGCCGGTTCCGGGCGACAACAAACCCGCGATGCGAACGCCGACCTTGTTCCCCACATCGAAAGCGAAGGCCGAGGCCGAGCAAGAGATACCGGCGTCTATGCCAAGACGACGTTCGCTGGTAGCGCGCCTGGCGTGGACTTTGATATTGCTGCTGCTGATTGCCGTCGCGGGAATCGCGGTATGGATTGGCATCCGGGGCGATATTCCCCCTGCCGTGCAACAATTGCTGACCCTTGCCGCGTCAGTGCGTCAGCCCGGTGCGGTGCATGTGACCATGGAACTGCCTGTGGAGGCATCAACGCCGACCCCCGAGACCGTAATCACGCCCACCACACTGGCTGCCGAGACCCCCCAGGCTGCCAGCAATACCGCCACACCCACCGTCCCGCTTACCGCGACACCCTCGCCTGGCCCAGAGACATCCACCTCAGAAACGTGTGCCCCGCGCATCCGGCTCAACCAGGTGCGAGTGGAGCCAGATGACGTGGTCTCCCCTGGCGCGGCGTTCTCCGCGTATGTGAGCCTGCGCAATGCCGGGGATTGCGCGTGGCCTGCAGGGCTGCAACTGGCCTTCGTCTCCGGTGAACAGATGGCGACGCTCACTGCGATTCCGGTTCAGTCGGTAGCGGCCGGCGCAAACGTCCAGGTGATTCTGCCGCTGCAAGCCCCATCGGAGACCGGCGTGTATACATCGAGTTGGCAAGTGCGCCAAGGCGTCAGCCAGGTTTTGGGAAACGTGATCCCCATTCGCGTTGAGGTTCGCGTGGCCGGCACGCCGACGCCAACGCCCAGAGCAACGCGGGCGACGGCGACGGCTACACCGACGTCGTCTCCGCCTCTTGTTTTGGTTGCGCCGCTGCTGTCAACGTGGCGTGAGGACGCCGTCTCCGGCGTCTGGTCGGGAACGGTTGTGGCGCAGGCGACCGGCGGGATTGGGAATTATCGCTATTACCAACAGGTCGTTCGGGAGGATACGCTGCTCCCCGATGGACAGTTGACCGTCGAAGGCCGCCGCTGCCAACCTGTGCCGGTGACCATCCTGGTTGTTTCTGGTCAGCAAGTGGCTCGTTGGGAAGGCTGGATCGCCTATCCGGCTGCCGAGAATTGCCGGTGAACATACCCGTATGTTGGTGATGAGTGGTGATTGGTCCGAGGAATGTATGGATCAAAAGGGGATGGTGAACCTGATCCGCTCGCGGGGGGTGCGCGATACACTCATTCTGGAGGCGATGACCCGTGTGCCCCGTCATCGCTTTGTGCCCGAAGCGCAGCGCGCCTGGGCCTACGATGATCACGCAATGTCCATCGGCTGCCAGCAGACCATCTCACAGCCTTACATCGTCGCGTTGATGACCGAGGCGCTCGACCTCAAGGCTGGTGACCGCGTGCTGGAAGTGGGCACCGGCTCCGGCTACCAGGCCGCAATTCTGGCCGCGATGGGGATGGACGTCTACACTATCGAGCGCATCCCCGAACTTTACGAACAAGCCAGAGCTTGCCTGGATGAACTCGGTTACGCCGTGCGCGCCCGCCTGGGGGATGGTTCGCAGGGCTGGCCGGAGTTTGCCCCTTACGACGGTATCATCGTCACCGCCGCGCCGGAGGAAATCCCACCCGTACTCCTCGACCAACTTGCCGACGGCGGCCGATTAGTGATCCCTGTCGGCCCGCGTCATGGCTACCAAACCCTCTGGAAAGTCGTCAAGCGCGGCGACGACATCCGCAAAATTGACCTCGGCGGCGTTGCCTTTGTCCCATTTATTGTAGACAGTAGACAGTAGACGGTAGACAGGGGGATTTGCCCCGTCTACCGTCTGCCGTCTACCGTCTGCTTGCGAAACATCGTGAGCAGGCGCTTGCCTGGAATCTGCGGGAAGGTGGCGCCCTGGCTCACGGCGAGCAGCGCGGCGGCGGGATCGGTGAGCAGCGTCCCGGCGATGGCATCCACCCCGGCCTCGAACAGCACCGGCGACAGCGGCGTCGTGCCCCCCAACATCACCACGAAGGCATCCCGGCGGCACAGCGCGATCAGGTCTTCGAAGGTATGGTTCAGCAGCGAAGTCCCCGTTAGCGCAACGACGTCGGCTTGCGGCAGCACTTCTGCGGCCATACTGGCGGGCAAGTCGTCCTCGCGCGGGCGCAGTTCCAACACCCACACCGTCTTGGCGATTTCCCGCAATCGCGGGATGAAAGGGAAATGCCCGACGATGGCGATGTTTTTCCCCGCGCCACGCTCGGCGATGACGTCCGCCGCGTTGATCTCGACGCAAGCCGCAACGTCCACGTCCAGCAGCGCGTTGAGCGTCGCAAAGCCCACGCTCGTCTCGGCCAGACTCTCCGAATTCGCCAGCGCCGCCAACTGCATCGCGCTGTAGGCCAGCAAGCGTCCTGCATCTTTGACCGGTGCGCCTTTCCCGTGATGGTGTTCACTGTCGCCGCCTAACGATGAGGACAGTCCGCCCCGCACCTGCCCGCCAAGATCAACCGTCACGGCGGTCCAATGTCCCCCGATGCGTATGTCTGCCGGCTGCGCCTGCGCCGCATTGCCGGCTACAGAATGCAAAAGTTTCTCGATGATCATCCAGTCCTCTCCGTGAAAATCAACAAATCCACAATCCACAATCTAAAATCCAAAGTCCGTTTGTCTTTTCCCCACTGCCTATTATAATCGCCCCTATGAAATTACTACTGGCTCGCCACGGACAATCGGAATGGCAACTCAGGACGCGGGATGGCGACCTCGACTCGCCGCTGACGGCGTTGGGCGAAGCGCAGGCGCACCGGCTTGGCGAGTATCTGGCGGCGGCGGATGACTCCATCACCGCCATCGTCGCCAGTCCCTTGCAACGCGCGCGGCGCACGGCGGAGATTGTGGCTTCTTATCTCGCGCTGCCTGTCGCTGTGGAACCGGATTTCCGCGAATTTGAAGACTGGGACGATGGCTGGGCGCCGCTGGCGGTTTCGATGTGGGATATGTCGCCGGCAACCCCTACGTTGGCGCTGGGCTACAGCCGCTTTCGGGCGCGCGTTTTGGCGGCGTTGCAGCGGACGGTTGAAGCCTACGCCGATACTGCTGCGCAACTTTTGCTCGTCACGCACGCCGGGACGATTGGCGCGCAGGTGCGCATCCTGCTTGGCTCCGATACGCCGCGTTTATGGATCAATAACGCCAGCTTGAGCCTCTTTGAGTGGGGCCATCCAGAACGCGAGGGCAGTTGGACGGTTCACTACCTCAACCGCCTTGAGCATCTTCCGCCGCCGATGAGGACTGCATAATGGATACTGCCGCGCCGAATCTCCGTCGCACAGATTTCCCCCGTTTCTGGGTGTGGAGCGGTATCCTTATCGCTTTGGTTGGGACGGCGCTGTTTGTTTTTTGGACGCCGGCCGGCCTTTTATCCAAAGCCGATGCTATCGCGGCGGCGGTCTGTCACCGCATCCCTTCGCACTCGTTTTTTATTGATGAACACCAACTTCCCTTGTGCCAACGTTGCACCGGCACGTTCCCCGGCGCGCTGACGGGGTTGCTCATTCAGTGGGGCGTATGGCGGCGGCGACGTTCGCAGCGCTTCCCAAAATGGCAGGTGTTCGCCGTGCTCGCGGCGTTCGCGGGGATGTGGGCGCTAGATGGCTTCAACTCCTACACCACCTTACTCACCGGCAGGCCGGAGGGTCTGCTCGGCTATGCGCCACAGCCGTGGCTGCGCCTGCTCACCGGCGTTCTGATGGGGATGGGGATGAGCATTGTGCTTGTCCCGGCCTTCAACCAGACCATGTGGGCTGACGGCGAAGCTGCTGCGCCTCTGCGCTCCTGGTCGGAGCTGGCGTTCCTGATCGTCGTGGAGTTGGCGACGGCGGGCCTGATCTACCTGCTCGAACCGGCCTTGCTCTACCCGGTGGCGCTCTACAGCGTCGCCGGCGTGCTGGCGATGTTTATATGCCTCGGCGCGATGATCTTTGTGATGGCCCTGGGGCGCGACAGCGCGTTTACTGCTTGGCGTCAAATCTGGCTGCCGCTGGTATGGGGACTCATCTTCGCCCTCATCGTCGTCGGCGGGATGAATTTCCTGCGTTTGAAAATCACGGGAACCATCGAGGGGGTGCCTGGTTTATCGTGATTGAAAATTCGAAGAGAGGAGGAAAGGAGGAGGGAAGATTGCGGGAGTGGACATTTGCTGATGGGGGGATTCGCAATTTGTAATTCGTAATTCGTAATTCGTAATTCGCAATTCATTATTCGCTAACGGAGGTGAATGTATGTACAAGAAGCTATTTATCCCGGGACCAACCCATGTGCGGGACGAAATTCTGGCCGCGCAGACGGCGCCGATGATCGGTCATCGCGCCAAGGATTACTCCGATTTGCAGGCTGCCGTCACGCCCAAGCTGCAAAAGCTGCTCTACACGCAGCAGCCGGTCTTCATCTACGCCTGCTCCGGCACCGGCTTGATGGAAGGTTCGCTGCGCCAGAGCGTGCTCAAGCGCGCGCTGGTCACAGTCTGCGGCTCGTTCTCCAAGCGCTGGTTCGAGGTGGCGCAGGGGAACGGCGTGCCTGCCGACAGCCTGGAGGTCGAGATGGGTCAGGGCTTCACGCCGGAGATGATTGACGCGGCGTTGGGCGCGGGCGACTACGACGTGTTGACCCTCACCTTCAACGAAACCTCAACCGGCGTGATGAATCCCGTTCAGGAGATCACGGCGATGGTGCGCGAGAAGTATCCCGACGTGCTGGTGTTGGTGGATGCCGTCTCCGCGATGGCCGGCGCCAAGATCGAGTT
>DAOUAQ010000329.1:0-15007 GCA_034433375.1 Anaerolineae bacterium
CGCTGCGTGCGCGAGGCGTGTTTTCAGACAGAAGCAGCCCTGATGGCCGAACTGGCGCAGGGACAGCACCCTTCACTGCTCTACATCGGCTGTTCGGATTCGCGCATTTTGCCATCCCATATCCTTGATGCCCACCCGGGAACCGTGTTTACCACACGCAACATCGCCAATATCGTGCCGCCGTACACCGCTGTAGCACAGGGCGAGACGGCAGTAGCCGCAGTGTTAGAATACGCCGTCCTGCATCTCCGCGTCAAGGATATTGTATTGTGCGGCCATAGCTGTTGCGGCGGGATGCAAGCATTGTCACACGCGCACCATCTGGAGCCGGGGCTGCGCGCCTGGTTAGCCTATGCGGAGGCAGCGCAAACGCGAGTGCCGGCGGCCCTCGACGATACTGCGCGGCTAGATGCGTTGATTGAGGCCAACGTGCTGCTGCAATTGGAGCATCTACGCAGTTACCCATTTATTGCGGAAGCGGAACGCGCCGGAACGCTGCACCTTCACGGTTGGGTGTACGATATTGTTTCAGAACGAGTACGGAGCTATGAAGTGGAAATGGGGTGTTTTGTGGAGGAACCACCCTATAGTGAAAAAACATAGTGGTTTTTTGACTAAGCTCTGGTCCACGACCATCACAAAACACACCGCCCCTGCTTTTTGCAGGGGCGGTGTGATGAAACATAGAATTACTTGGCCTTGCGCAAGTAAATAAACCAGTAGACCACGCCGACCATCACCGCGCCGCCGCCGATGTTGCCAATCGTCACAGGAATAAGGTTTTTGAGGAAGAAGTTGCCCCAGGTGAGCGCGCCAAAGTCCGCTGCTGTCTTGCCGATCTTGGTCCAGAAGGCCGCGCCGGCGCCGGCCTTCACAAACAATCCAATGGGGATGAAGTACATATTGGCGACACTGTGTTCAAATCCAGCCGCCACAAAGCCGGAGATTGGAAAGATAATGGAGAGGATTTTGTCGGTAGTGCTGCGCGCCGAGAAGCACAGCCAGACCGCCATACACACCATCGCGTTACACATAATACCGAGGGCAACCGCCAGGATGAAATCCAGCCGACGAAGTTACTGGCATAGACGATGCCCCAGTTCCGCAACAATTGCGCCGTGGTGACTTTCTTGTTCGCCCAGGCCATCACGATCAAGTTGTTGCCGGTGAACAGTTCCGCGCCGCCAACGATCACCAGAATAAGGCCGAGGCAGAAGACCAGCCCGGCCAGGAGGCGATTGACACCGTAGGGTAGCGCCGTAGTTGCCATCGCCGCACCGGCAGCGTCCTTGATGGAAATGCCGCCAGCGAGGATGGTGGTGCAATAAATCGCGCCCAGGCCGATGAACGCCCCAGCGAGAATCGCGAGCGCAAACAATTGCAGCGCGTCGCCGGTGGCTTTCTTTACGCCAACCGCTTCTGCTTTGGCGGCCATTTCCGCTGGTAGAAGAGCATCCAATTTGACTTCGGGTACAGGTACAGATGAATTCGCTATGTGAATTTTCCTCCTTGAAGATAAAAGATTAGGGATGCAACGCCTCGATTGTATCAAAATTACGGAAAAGCCAAATCACTGCGAAAGTGGTACAATACCCTTTACTGAAGAACATTGCATGGAGTGGGATCGTCCTGGCAGGCGGGAGCAGTAACCGGATGGGCCTGGACAAGCGTTTTCTGACGATTCAGGCGCAGCCATTGATCGTCTGGGTAGTGGAATGCCTGCGCGCATTGGTGGATGACGTGAGTGGCTACGCGTTCAATGGCATTGGGGCGCGCGTGGTGACAAACGTTTATCCAGGCCAGGGCGGTCTGGCGGCGGCGCAAGGGGAATGGGCCGTCATGGTGGCTGGGGATATGCCGCTCCTCAACCCGGCGCTGCTCCGCGCGATGATGCGGTTGGCCCAAGACAGCGAAGCCGACATCCTTGCGCCCCAATGGCAAGGTAATCTGGAGCCGCTCCACGCGCTTTATCGCCCCTCTGTCTGCGCCCCCGCCGCCGAAGCCGCGCTCCAGGCAGGTAAACGGCGCATCGTCGCCTTTTATCCCGACGTGCGCGTCCACGTGATGCCGCAGGATGAGATCGTCCGTTGGGACCCTGAAGGTCGCTCGTTTTTTAACGTGAATACTCCCGAAGACTGGTCGCTGGCGTTGCAACAATTAGGCGAGCAGGCACTCTCTCCCCCTCTCCCAATCCCCTAATCTCCAATCCGCCATCCCCCAATCTTTAAATCCCCAAGCGCTCCGGATGTGTATGGACGACCATCTGCTGCCCCCGCAGATAGCCCACCGTCGTGATGCCCCAGGTTTCGGCTAGGCGCACCGCGGTGGACGTGACCGCGCGTAACGTCGCGGCGACAGGGACGCCCATGCGCGCAGCCTTGCTGACCATCTCGGAGGAAAGCCGCCCGGTGGTTAAAAGCACATCGCCCTCGGTAACATGACCTTCCAAAAGACAGAAACCCAGGAGTTTGTCTAACGTATTGTGGCGTCCCACATCGGTCATGATGGCGATTGTCTCGCCAGTGGGCGCAAAGAGCGCGCTGGTATGGACCCCGTGACTGTGAGGATTGCGCGCGGTCACTTCCTGCAAAACCTGCGCCATTCCCAGTAATTGCGGCGGAGACAGCACGGGATACGCCGGCAGCGGTCCGGGCGGCGCGTACAGATCGCCCAACACCACCCCGCGCCCGCAGCCAGACGTGAGCAGGGCGTTGTGTGTGGCTAAGCGGGAGTCCACTGTGACACCTTTGGCGGCGGTCAACCAAACGTCCGCGCACGTCCTGCCTTCAGAAAAATGCAATTTCGCCATCTCACTCGGGGTTTCGATGATCCCCGCGTAAGCCAAAAAGCCGACAACCAGAGCCTCGCGGTCTGTCGGCGACGCCATCAACCGCACCAGAGATTGCCCATTCACATAGATACAGAACTCTTCTTCACCGGGCAGGGTGTACATCTGCGTTGCCACTTCACCTTGCCGCCAGACATAGACGTGCTGTTCGGGATCACCATTCATTCGACTTCACAACTCACCATTTATCAACGTTATCTCGTCCCCGCGTTCGACGCCGCAAGTTTGGTCTCACGCCTCGGCACGTCAGCCCATTATAGCTACACTGCCAGATAGGACAATGTCCACATCACCCTTATCATCTGTCGCTGTTATCAAACAAGTGCAACGCAAAGGTGCAGGAGACGATCTCCTGCACCTCGGGATGAGTTGCGTCGCCGAAAGTGGGTCTTATTGCGACAATGCCGCAATAGCGCTATCAATGTAGGGCAAAGCGTCGCCCGCTCTGGCCCAGGCAGTCCCCCACTGTTGAAACCCAATATCACCCTTGGTCTCCTGACCCATTATAAATTTCGTACAGTTTTCCGTCATTGGAGCGGCGCCATCTATCAATAGCGCGATCCCCTGGCGATACACATCATAGGCGCCCCGAACATGTTCAGTATGACCTGAAACATCAATATGCGATGTCGCATCAATACTAACGATGGTATTGACCCAGTCCTGACAATTGATGTAACCTGATCCCATCGCCACATTGATCATATTTCTCAACGCTTCCACCTGTTGGCGGGCCGCGCGCATTATCTCGACGATCTCGGCTACACTTTTGCCCGCCGGTGTGGGGGGAACTTTTGTCGCAGGAATAACCGTCGGCTTAGGTGACGGCGTTGCCGTTGGCGCAGACGTTGCCGTCGGTGTGGGTGTTTCCGTAGGTTCAGGCGTGAATGTTGCCGTCGGCGGAGGCGTCCATGTGGGGAACGGAGTATAGGTCGGGGCCGGCGTGCTGGTAGGATACGGCGTGTAGGTGGGATAAGGTGTAGAGGTGGGGAGCAATGTTGGCGTTGGTTCTAGCGTCGCTGCCGGCGTCGTGGTCTGGCAGCCAGTTAACAACACAATGATCGGCAAAAGTCCACACAACACGTATTTCAATGGTCTACACAACATGGGATTATTCTCCTCTCCGTGTGGGATATGCAGTATTTCGCAAATCGTCCAGAATCGTGTTTTCTTGGATAATTGACAGAAACCTGCTTATTTTAATTATAACCTGTTTTACCGTTAGGTGCAATATAGCATACAAAGCACAGGGCACAGGCCGTAGGTGTGTCTTGCATTTCTGCATTGTCGGTATAGACTATGGCTGTACAGCAATGGGCAGCACACATTGTGCTGCCCAAACATCAGAGTCTACCATTTACCGTTTATACAAGGAGGCATAGCTATGAAATTCGGCGACAACATTCAAACCGCAGATTGGAAGAAGGAAAAGCACGCGCCCGTCATCGAGGCGCCGGATGTCGTCAAAGCGGGTGAACCGTTTATGGTGAAGCTCAGCATCGGCAAAGAAATCGCTCATCCCAACACCACCGCACACCATATTGCCTGGATGGAGCTGTACTTCAAGCCCGAAGGCGACAAGTTCATCTACCAGGTGGGCCACTTCGAGTTCCCCGCGCACGGCGCATCGGTGCAAGGCGCAGACACCGGTCCCGTGTGGACCAACCCTGTGACGAAGTGCTCGGTCACGGTCAAAGGCCCCGGCACGCTTATCGCCACCTCGTACTGCAACATCCACGGCCTGTGGGAAAATAGCCACGAACTCAAGGTGGAGTAATCAGCTATCAGCCGTCAGCGTTCAGCAATCAGGAGATGGAGGAGGCAATATCTCCTCTATCTTTTGAGAGTTGATCGCTGAAAGCTGACTGCGATCAGGAGGTTATGATGCCACAAACAAGCAACAATGAGGTCATCCAAATGCTCAGGGCGGCGGTGGAGGATGAACATGCAGCCCTGATTCAGTATCTGCGCCACGCCTACATGATGGGCGAGGGCGAACTGGCCTGCGAAATCGAGGGTATCGCCCGCGAAGAAATGCGACATCTGTGGATCCTCTCGCGGTGGATCGTGCGGTTGGGCGGACAGCCGACGACGGCGCGCGGCTTCACGGATCTGAGCGGCGCGGCGGCCCCGGAATGGATGCAGCGCGACGTCGCGGCGGAAGAACGCGCCATCGCCATGTACGAAGGCTACCTCACGCGCATCACCAACCCCGACCTGCAGGCCGACATCGAACACATCCTCGCCGATGAGCGCCGGCACCACGGCGATTTCGCGCACTTCGTTGATAAGACCACGCTGGAGCTGCAAACTGCGCCGGCGGAACCGGTCGAAGCGCCCGCCCCGGCGATGGCTGCCGTGGATAAAGATGCGCTCAACTGGGGCGTGAGCCACGAGTATGCGGCGATTCTGCAATATCTCGTCCACTCCTTCCTCACGATGGACAAGGATGAGGAGATTTCCAGTCAATTGATGACGCAGGCCATCAACGAAATGCAGCACATGGGCTGGTTCGGCGAGGAACTGGTGGGCAGCGGCGAAGAAATGCCCCTCACCCACCATCCGCTGACGCTACCTGCCGATCCCCAGACCATGCTGGAAGCCGACATCCAGCTTGAGAACGAAACCGCCGCGATGTACGGCCAGTTCATCACGCAGATGGTTGATCCCGGCGCAAAGGGCGTCATTGACGACGCACGCGGGCAGGAAGTGTATCACGCGAACCTCTTCGGGCGGCTGCTCAAGCGCCTGAAGCCGGTCACATCGCCTGCTGCCGCGCCCACCACCAAAGTGTGGACCATCGGAACGCTGAAACACGTAAGACGTGAATCGTGATTCATCGTGGTGCCACAAGCCACTTTGGACTTTCGACTTTGGACTTTGGACTTTCGACATTCGACTTCAGACTTTGGACTAACTTGAAAGGAGTTCATGTATGGAGAACATTCTCATGCGTAACGATGCTCCGCTCACACCCGAACAGTGGCAGTTGATTGACACTACCGTTGGTGAAGTCGTCAACCGCATTGTGATCGGGCGGCGGATTCTTGATTTGTACGGACCATTGGGCTATGGCGCGTACACCGTCCCCCTCTACACCTACAGCGGCAAAGAGGGCGAACCGGTGCGTGCGAAAGTCACCCGGCAGCTCCCGCTGAGCACACTGATGAAGGACTTCGTCATCACGGCTAAAGACCTGGAATTGATGAACGCCGGTCAGCCGTTCGATACCGCACCGATTGCGGCCACCGCGACGCAGATCGCGCTGGCCGAGGACAAGCTGATCTTCAACGGCGACGCGGATGAGGGCATCGAAGGATTGCTTAACGTCACAGGACGGCAAACGCACCCGCTCGGCGATTGGAACGAGGAGGGGCAGGCGCTGGCTGACATCGCATCGGCTACGGTCAGGCTGATCTCCGAGGGCTTCTACCCACCATATTTTGTCGCCATGCACCCGCTGCTGCACGCCAAACTTCAACGGGTCTACGGCAAACGCGGCATTCTAGAAATCGAGCTGCTGGAGAAGCAGGCGACGGGCGGCATCTTCGCCTCACCCGCCATCCCGACAGGCAAAGTATTGGTCATTGCGGCTGCGTCGCAATACGTTGACCTGGCGGTGGGCCTGGACATTGCCACGGCCTTCGTCGAGACTGTCAGCCTCGAACACCGCTTTGCCATTATGGAGACGCTGGCCCTGCGTGTCAAGCAGACCGGCGCGATCTGCACCCTGGAGTGAAGCACTGTCTCAGGAAAGGAGCCGGGCTTGATCTCGGCTCTTTTTATTTTTATGATATAATGGATATGTAAATCTTGTTAAATATCCAAAGTTTTCAGGAGGGACCCTATGGAATTGATGGATGTCTTGGTTCAGGCCATGAAGCTGGAAAGCGATGGACGCAAATTCTACGAAACCATTGCCGCGCACATGACCGACCCGGAAGCGGCAGCAATGTTCAAGAAACTGGCCGATGATGAAGTGGATCACTTTAATTATATCGAACGCCAGTATCAGGCGCTCGAGGCCGGCAAAAGTTGGGCCGCGATCCCGGAGATGGCAACGGTTGAGGTTATTGACGCCGTTTCAGTCGTTTTCCCGCCCGAAAAAGAGGTGTTGGCCGAATTGCCCACCCACCCCACAGAAGAAGATGCCCTGCTCTTTGCCCTGGGCGTGGAGGACAAATCCTTTAAGCTGTACTACAACAGCGCGCACACAGCGAAAGATCCCGAGGCCCAAAAACTGTTCAAACAATTGGCCGGAGCGGAACAAATCCACTTCAACGTCCTGATGCAGCGCTACGACTCGCGCTACGGCTACCCGCGCTAATCACAAAGACAAACTACCCTTGCGAAGGTTCAGAAACCTTCGCAAGGGTAATCGTACAATCCATGCCCGAACTCCCCGAAGTCGAAACCATCGCCCGCCACCTCGCGCCGGTGCTCACCGGGCAGACCATCGCCCGTGTGGACGTGCTCTGGGCGCGCACGGTGGATCGCCCCGCCCCCGACGCCTTCTGCGTTGCGCTGACCGGCGCGCGCGTGATGAACATCGGCCGGCGCGGCAAGTTTATCCAGACCGCGCTTTCCACCGGGCAAACGCTGCTGACGCACCTGCGGATGAGCGGCAAGTTCGCCGTCCGCCGCGACGGCCCCGGCGAAGACAAACACGCGCGGCTGCGCTGGCAGTTGAGCGATGGCGCGTGGGTGATCTTCGTTGATCCGCGCAAGTTCGGACGCTTCTACCTCGTGGACGATCCTTGCGAGATCACCGGCACGCTCGGGCCTGAGCCGCTATCGGTGGATTTCACGCCGGAATGGCTGGAGGGGCAATTGGCCCACCGGCGCGGGGAGATCAAACCACTGCTGCTCAACCAACGGTTTATCGCCGGGCTAGGCAACATCTACGTGAGCGAGGCATTGTGGCAGTCCGGGATTCACCCGCAGCGCATTGCCGGGACATTGACCGCCTCCGAAGCGCAGCGCCTGCACGCGGCGATTGTTGCCGTATTGCGCGCCGGTTTGGCGAATGGCGGCACCAGTTTGGATGGGCATTACGTCTATCCGAGCGGCGGCACAGGCCAGCACCAGGACTACCTCCGCGTCTACGACCGCGCCGGGGAACAGTGCCCGCGTTGCGGCTACGCCCTGGAACGCATCGTACAAGGCCAACGCAGCACGTACTTCTGTCCGGTTTGCCAAATTCAGCCTACACCGTAAAGGTCGTTGCGATCTCCGAAATTCCAAAAATAGTCCAGTAGTCATCAGTCAGGAAGTCCTGGCAGCACACTGCCGCAGCAGTTTTACCGTTCGTCAGCGCGCGTCACACCCATACTCTCTTACTCCCTACTTCTTACTCCCCTTTGGTTTGACAGGCTTATTGATTATGTTAAAGTAATCGCAGTGTTTGTATCACCAGAGTTTTTGAAACAGGGTTAAATTATGGAAAAGTTACAAATTGTTCCCCTGGGCGGACTGGGGGAAGTTGGCAAAAATATGATGGCGCTCGAATACGGGCGCAATATCCTGATTGTGGATGTGGGGATGATGTTCCCGGAGAGTGATATGCCGGGTGTGGATTATATCATCCCCGATTATCGCTATCTCAAAGGCAAAGAGGACCGCATCCGGGGCATCATCATCACCCACGGGCACGAGGATCACATCGGCGCGCTGCCACACTTCTTGCACGAATTCAACGCGCCGGTCTACGCGACACGGCTGACGCGCGGGTTGATCGAGGTCAAGCTCAACCGTGAGCTGCAAAAGCGCGTCAAACTCCAGCCGATGGAACCCGGCGACGCAATCCATCTGGGGCCGTTCACCGTGGAACCTTACCATGTGTGCCACAGCATCCCGGACGCGGTCGGCCTGGGCATTGACACGCCGCTCGGCCTTGTCGTCCATAGCGGCGACTACAAAATGGATCACACACCGGTGGATGGCTGGCCGAGCGATGTCGCCAAGCTGGCGGAATTCAACCAGCGCGGCGTGTTGGCGCTACTCGCCGACAGCACCAACTCTGATCACCCCGGCACGACTCCCTCGGAGTACAGCCTGAACGCGGCCCTGGCCGACGTATTTCGCCAGGCCAAAGGGCGCATCGTCGTAGCAACGTTCGCCTCGCTGATCTCCCGCATCCAGCAGGTGATGGAAGTGGCGCGCAGTTTCGGGCGCAAGGTCGCTATCGCCGGCACCACAATGGTCAAAAACATCAAGATGGCGCGCCGCCTGGGCTATCTGAACGTGCCCGACGACCTGATCCTGTCGTTGCAGGACATCAACCGCTTGCCGCCGCACCAGGTCACCATTATGGCGACCGGCGCGCAGGGCGAACCGCGCTCGATTATGGGGCGGCTGGCGATTGGAAGGCATCCTTCACTGCGTGTTGTGCCGGGGGATACGGTGGTGCTTTCCTCACACACCATCCCCGGCAACGAAGAAGTGGTGCATCGCGTTATCAATCGCCTGTTTCAGAAGGGCGCGAACGTCGTCTATCATCCCGTCGCGCCGGTGCATGTCTCCGGGCACGCCAGCCAGGAAGAGCAGAAGATGCTGCTCAATATCCTGCGCCCCAAGTTCTTCGTGCCTATTCACGGCGAACTGCGCCACTTGAAACAGCACGCGCTGCTGGCGCAGGAAGTCGGCATTCCCCGGCAGAATATCGCCGTGGTGGAAAACGGGCACATCCTGCGTTTCTCTGACGAGGCGCTGGAAGTGGGTGAGCGCGTGCCCGGCGGCTATGTCTTCGTGGATGGCACGCTGGTGGGCGACGCGGTCAGCGCGCAGATCATCCAGGATCGTGAAACGCTGGCCGTCGCCGGCGTGTGCAACGTCGTCTTTACTTACAACCGCCGCCAGGGCGCGTTGATCGGCGAGCCGCGCATCACCGCGCGCGGCGTGGCGGCTGCCGAAGTCCTCGACGATTTGATCGCGCGGGCGTACCCCATCGTACAGCAGACGCTGCAAGCCACCCGCGGGAGCGCCGCGCCCGCCGACGTGGAAAGAGCCGTCGAAAGGGCGCTGTCGAATTTCTTCTACGAACAGGTGCAGAGCCGGCCAGAGATGATCGTTGTCTCAGTCCCCCTGGGGTAATCCCCCGGTTCACGATGGCGCGAATTCTCTTTATCTACAAACAATTCCCCGCCCCGGCGGTCGGCCATGCCGGAGGGGAGTCGCTTTTCCGGCTGATGGAGGCGCTGCACCGTCGGGGCCATCGTTTGAGCCTCGTGGCGCGTATGTTGGATGAAGAGCGCGCCTTGCTTCCCCGCGTCGCAGCCATCTGCGAGCGCGTCGTCACCGTCCCGCATCACCGCGCGCTGCCGGGGCCGCGGCTTCTGGCATTGGCGCGCAGTTACAGTGCGCTGCGTCGCGCCGCCCGGCAAGCGCTGCGCGAAACACGCCCCGATCTCGTCCACATCGAGACGACGCAGACCGCCATCGTCCTGCTCGGTCTGCGGCTCCCGCCCTCGTCGTTTCGCACGCAGGACGTGAACTGGTTCATGTGGCAGCAGAAGGCCGCTCACGCGCGCGGCCTCAAGCGCCTGGCAGCCACACTGATGGCCGTGGGCTTTCGCGCCGGCGAGCCGCTGCTGTGCCGCCGTCACACTCTCATCCTCGCCATCTCCGAAGGGGATAGGGCGCTGCTGGCTCCCGCGTGCGGCAATCGGCCCCTGCGCCTGCTGCCGCTGGCTCCCGCCGTCCCCGCGACCCAGGACATATCGCCTGCCCTTCCGCCCGGCCCGCCGACGTTGCTGTTCGTCGGCGCGATGGATCGCGCGCACAACATCGCCGGCGTCACGTGGTTCCTGGATCAGGTGTGGCCGCGCATCCGCGCCGCTATTCCCGCAGCGCGCTTCTACGTGGTCGGCGGTTCGCCATCGGCGGAGCTGCGGGCCCGCGCGGACGGCGAACACTGCTTCGTCACCGGTTTTGTGGACGATTTAGCGCCCTGGTACAAGGCGGCGACGGTGTTCGTCGCGCCGTTGCTGGTGGCCGGCGGGCTGCTGCAAAAGGTTGTGGATGCGATGGCGCTTGGCGCGCCGGTGGCGGCGACGAGTGTGTGCAATCACGGCATCGGCGCGACGCCCGGCGAGCATTTGGTCACGGCAGACACGCCGGAAGCGTTTGCGGCGGCAGTCGTCGCGCTGCTGCGCGACCCGGACTCGTGCGCGCGGATCGGCGCGGCGGGCCAGCGGTTTATCCAGGAGCACTACGACGCCGAAGCCTCCATCGCGCAGTGGGAAGCCGCGTTGTTGGCTATGCTGCAATCCTGACGCCGACCTCCCACCAGGGTATGGTATAATGGATGGCGACAGAGCGGAGGGGTCATTCCACAATGGCACGAAGAAGAACAGTCAGGCGAGAGAACGCGGCACCGGCAGCAATTACAGCAATGTTGGCGCTCGTTTTTCTGGTGATCATTGTCGGCGTCGTGGCGTTTGCGATATCCTGGGTGCGTGGTCTTCTGGCCTCGCCAGGGATTGTGCCGGGCTTGCCGAGCAGCACCGGCCCTAGCGAAAACGTGAAGTACGAATTCGGGCAGGTTTTGCCCACCTGGACAGGCGCCAGCCGCATTACGATCCTGCTGCTCGGCATTGACGAACGCGCGCAAGAGAAAGGCCCGTGGCGCACCGACACGATGATGCTGTTGACCCTCGATCCGGCCACCAAACTGGCGGGCGTGCTCTCCATCCCCCGCGACCTCTGGGTGCCCATCCCCGGTTACAACGACGGGCGCATCAACACCGCGCACTTTTTGGGCGACCTCTACAAACATACCGGCGGCGGCCCGGCGCTGGCGCGCGAGACGGTGGAATACAACCTCGGCCTGCCGATCAACTACTACGTTCGTCTGAACTTCCAGGGCTTCGTCAGTCTCGTTAACCTCATCGGCGGCGTGGATATTTTCGTCGAAAAGGCCATCAATGATCCTTTGTACCCGGACTATGCCTACGGGTACGATCCCCTGTACATCGAAGCCGGCTGGCGCCATTTCGACGGCGAGATGGCGCTGAAGTACGCTCGCACGCGCCACGATAGCAGCGACTTCGACCGCGCGCGCCGCCAACAACAGGTGATGTCGGCCATTTTGGAAAAAGTCACCAACATCGGCTTGCTGCCGGACCTGGCGAAGAAAGCGCCGGAGATTTACAAGATGCTGGAAACGTCGGTGCAGACCGACCTGGCGCTCGATCAAATGCTGGCGCTGGCAAACCTGACCATCCAGGTGGATCGCTCCACGATCCGGTACGGCGTGATTGACCAGACATGCACGCAGCAATGGGTCACGCCTGACGGCGCGCAAGTGTTGATTCCGCTGCGCGACCAGCTGCGTGAAGTGCGCGACTACGTCTTCGCCGCCGACATCCCGACGCCGGCTCCCAATCAAGCGCAAGCCACCCGAGTTGTGATGACGCCGACGCCGGAAACCGCGACGGTGTCTGTCCTCAACGGCACCGCGCGGGCCGGGCTGGCCGGAGCGACGGCGAATTACCTGAACGCGCAGGGTGTCGCTACGGCCAATATCGGCAACGCCGACCGCCAGGACTATGTCGCGTCGCAGGTCATTATGAACCGCGACAAGCCAATGACGGCAGCGCGTATCGCCAATCTGCTCAAACTTCCGGCGACGGCTATTGTCAAGGGGGCTGATCCTAACGCGGCCCAGGATATTGTGGTGATCCTCGGTAACGATTACGCCGGTCCGCCATAAGGAGTCACAACGATGGCCTCGACCGAAAGTCATGCTTCTCTATACCGGTTGCCCTACGCGCTGCTGATCAATATCAGCATCGCGCTCATCTATTTGGTCTTGACGGCGGCGGCCGGGTATACCATCTACTTCACGATGCGGCACAGCGTTGCCACGTCGGATATTCTGCCGGAATTTACGATCAAGCAAACAGAGGGTGAAAGCCCCAACGTCGGCCACGTCGAAGGCGAAACGCTGCCGGTATGGACCGGCACCGACCGCATCACCGTTTTGATCCTCGGCATTGATGAGCGCGTCCAGGAAACCGATTACTGGCGCACCGATACGATGATTTTGGGAACGCTCGACCCGGTGACGATGAAGGCCGGTGTGCTCTCCATCCCGCGCGACCTGTGGGTGCACATCCCCGGCTACACCGAGGAGCGCATCAACACCGCACACTTCATCGGTGACGCTTACAGGCATCCCGGCGGCGGGCCGGCGCTGGCTGTGGAGACGGTGGAATACAACCTGGGCGTGGATATTGATTATTACGTGCGCTTCAACTTCCCGGCCTTTATCGAATTGGTGGACCGCATCGGCGGCATTGACATTGACGTGCCGGAGACCATCCACGACACGAAGTATCCGACCCCCGATTACAGGTATGAGACATTTCATGTTGATGCCGGGCCGCACCACTTTTACGGGGAAGAGGCGCTGAAGTATGCGCGCACCCGCCACTCCAACGGCGGCGATTTCGACCGCGCGCGGCGGCAGCAACAGGTCATCAAGGCCATCTTCAAGCGGGTGACAGAGGCCAATATGCTCCCGCAGCTCGCCGCGCAGGCCCCGGAGATGCTGCAAATCCTCGAAAAATCGGTCAAAATTGATCCCAAACTGCAACTAGACGAGATCATCGCCCTGGCTAATCTGGCGCGGCGCGTGAATATGGACAAGGATGTTATTTTTCGCGTGATTGATGAGCAATGCACGCTCTTCAAGACGACGCCTGACGAGATGCAAATCCTGATTCCGCTGCGCGACGAGATACGCAAGGTGCGCGATGCGGTCTTTGGCCTCGCGGGCAACGGGGAAACGTTGCAAACGCTGGAGAAAGAATCCGCCACCATTTCCGTGTTGAACGGCACCCAAACCGGGGGATTGGCCGCAACCACCAGTCAATTCCTCGAAGCCAACGGGTTGCCGATCGCCGCCTACGACAACGCCGACCGCCAGGACTACGACACGTCGCTGGTGATTCTCAACCGTGACAAGCCGATGACCGCCGTGCAACTCCTCTCGCTGCTCAAGCTCCCCCAGTCAGCCGTCGTCAACGGGAACAACCCCACCGCCCAATACGACATCGTGATCATCTTGGGCGCGGATTATAAGGGGAGATAGGTATCGTTATCTCGCTGCCCTTCCCAACGGCTGCATGATGATGTAATTGAAGCCGTTCAGCGGAATGTGTTCCACCAGGCCGTAATGCTGCCCGATGGCTGCCAGCACCGGCGGCGGGTAAAATTGCGCCCGCATCACGACCAGACCAAACGCCTCGCGGCGGATCATCGCTTCCAGTTCGCGCGTATCCAGCAGGCCGTTGTTATACAGGTTGAGCAACTGTGTGGGATTCGTCACCACAGGCTTGCCCGCCAACATCGTGAAAGCCGCTTCCTCGCTGAAGACCGGTAAATCCGTAGCGCGCACGTACTCCATGATGCGCGCCCCGCCCTCGTAGTCGCGCGGCAGCATAAAGTGCCCCACCTGCGTGTAGCCCACCGCGTCGTAGTAGGGGTAATCAGCATACGCCGACTGCCCGGCGACGCCCAGAACGCGCGCGACCGGCCCCCAGAACGGGCCGTAAGTGGGCAGATGCAGCATCCGGGTGGCCTGCGCCAGAAACAGCAACGGGATCAGGGTTGCCAGCGCTCCCATCCAGCGGGGATGCTGCCGCGCGACAAAATCACGTAGCTTACCGAGCGCACATCCCGCCAGCACAATCGCCGCTGCAACCGAGGTGACCCAGTAAGCCTCCCCCGCGCCCCACTTACCGGACATCAC
This sequence comes from Anaerolineae bacterium, assembly GCA_034433375.1. Classification (GTDB taxonomy): domain Bacteria; phylum Chloroflexota; class Anaerolineae; order B4-G1; family SLSP01; genus DSWT01. The sequence goes on from DAOUAQ010000329.1 coordinate 14,604, forward strand.
GCCCGTCCCCAATGCACAGAGGAACCACAACGTATACACAGAAAACGAGCCAACGTAGGCTTCGTAGATCACCATCCCCACCGCCAACACGATGAACACGGTATGCACCTTGAACCACGCGCGCACTAACGCGATCAACTGCGGAAAGATGAATTCGTTCACGTTGGCGGAAATGGTGTTGATCCACCACTGCCCGCCGGTGGCCCAGTTGATGCCGAGGAAAACAATCCCAAAGAGCGCGCCAAACACGAGCGCGCTCACCACAGCGCGTTTCGGGCAACGCAGGAAGAGATAGCCGAACACCGCCGCCGCCGTGAAGACCGCCAACTGCTTGGCGTATCCCGCCAAAAACAGACACGCCAGACCGGTCCACAGTCGAAAGTCGAAAGTCCAAAGTCCGAACG
>DAOUAQ010000330.1:0-39647 GCA_034433375.1 Anaerolineae bacterium
GATGCTCCAGAATGGCAAAGATGTGCAGGCTGTTTTTGATTTCTTATTCTCCAAGCAACTGCCCTGCGCAACTTCCGGCTTGGCCTTATGATTCAAAATACAACACTCGAGTAACCAGTATCCAGTAACCAGTATCCAGTATCCAGTTTCGAGTATCGAGGACAAAACTATGGGAATTATTCACGTTGAAGTGTGGCTTTATGGACCGTTAGCGAAATATGGTGGGAGCAACGACAACATCTTCGCCTTGCAGCATCTTGATCTGCCCGATGGGACTACCGTGCAAGACCTGTTGGATCATCTGGCGATGCCCACAGAAGAACGCGGGATCACCTTTATCAACGGCAACCTGAGCGCGATGCCCGGCCTGCAACCCGATCTGCCGCACCGTCTCGGCGATGGCGACCGCGTGGCCTTCTTCCACACGAAGAGTATGTGGCCCTTCCAGTACCGGCACGACGTGGCGATGGTGTCCGAATTCAAGGAGACGGTCGTCCAGCGCGAAGACGCCGGACGGCGCACGCGCTTCGACACGATCCGAAATGAGTGAACTTTTTCCCTGAACAAGATTTCGGACGCAGATTCACACTGATTTTCGCAGATATACAGCCAAATCTGCGTTAATCTGCGAAAATCTGCGTCCCGAACTTGCGCTATTACCCCGGCGCGCCAAACCCCCGGCTGGCATCATCCAACACTAACACCCAATCGGGATGCTGTCCGCCCGGCGAGAATGTCTGTGCGCCGGTTACCGGGAATTGCCCGATCCAGGTGGCCTCGCCGGTGCAGGGCGCGTACCACCAGGCGTTGACCGTCGCGCCATCTATCACTTCCAGGCTGACGGTGACAGGTAACGGCAGTGGCAGGTAGACGAAAGCGTAGCGCCCCTCACTGTCGCGGGTGGCGCGAACGTGATTTCCACCCGTTCCCGGATCGGAGAGCAACACCGTCTGATCGGGAATCCGGTTGAGATAGGGCCGCGACTCCATCAGCGCCCGCAGATGCTTCACCTGGCGCGCGGCAGGGCGGTTGATGGCTTCATACCAGGGCCGGTCGGCGAAGTTGATGTATCCCCGCTGCTCATCGGCGAACTGCCAGACGGCGTGATGCCCGTAGGTGACGCCGCACGCGCCCGTGAACACCGAGCGATACACCTGCTTGCGCACATCGTAGTCGCGGAAGTAACCGTTCGCCGGGTCCCACTTGGGCCATGGATTGACGGGATGATCCTCGTAGTTCGGTTCGCCGTCGAGTGTGGGTTTGGGCGGCGTGAGCGCGTAGTCGTGCGTCACCCAGTCCCACACCGGCACGTCGTGCCCGCCGCCGTGGCCGGATTGCATCATGTGCATATCCAGCCAGGCCTCATCGTGCAGCCACGCTGACGTGGAGCGCCCGCCGGCCGGGTGATACGTCTTGAACGACGCGCGCCCCATCCCCGCGTCAATGCCCGCCGCCATTGCCCGCCAGATCGGGCGATAGTCGCGCTCCTCGTGGATCGCGGGCCGGTCGCCGCCGAGAATCCAGACGACATTGGTTTGCTCGCGGTAACGCGCGCCGAGGAAACGCCCGTAGACTTTCGCGTTCTCCAGGTTGAACACCACCGGCCCCGCGCCCCATTGGTGGTTCACCTTATCGCCCCAGGTGGGCAGCAGGCCGATGTAGAGATCGTGGCGAGCCGCTATCTGGATCACCTCATCCACGTAGGCAAAATACGTCTCGTTGGGCCGGGTGGGATCGTTGTCGAGCAGCGGACGTTCGCCGTAGGCGTTGGGCGTGTTGAGGCCGTCGAACTCGGCCAGCGCCACCGCCTGGATCACGGTGAAGCGGTTAGCCTGCCGGTTGGCGAAGTAGCGTTCGGCCTCCTCGCGGGTCAGCCGGTGAAACAGCTCCCAGGCGGTATCGCCCAACCAAAAGAACGGGTCGCCGGTTTCGGTGATAATGAAACGCTGATTGGAACTGACTTGTAAACGCGATAGCTGAGTCATAACCACCCTCCTCAAAATGGATAAAAGTTCAAATCGGTCAACATTTTTAGCTCGTAACGTTGAGAGGGTCGCGTAACATAAGCAGGTGATAGTCGCCGATGCGCCGGAATTCGAGCGCGGTATAGGCTTTTTGCGCCGCGACGTTGTTTTCGCCGGTGAACAGAATGGCCTTCTCCACACCTTCCGCGCGGGCGTCGAGCAGCGATTGCGCGACGACGCAACGCGCATACCCGCGCCCGCGGAACTCTGGCGGCGTCCACACGCCGCCAATCTGCACGGCTTCCCGGATGCGTGTGTTGAAGGCGCTGGTAGCGACCGGCCGGCCTTCCGCTTCGAGAATCCAGGTGTTGCGCTCGGCGGCGATGCGTTCCGCCAGCGCGCGTTCATGCGCCCACAGTTTGTCGGTCTCTTTGTCCCCCAGGGCCTCCATATCGTACCCAACGCGCCAGCGGGTCAGGACATCGGCGTCGCGCGTTTCAACCAGGCGTCCCTTGACCCGGCCTGTTGCCAGGGCTTCCGGCACACGCAGATCGGCCAGGTCGAGGCTGTACAGTTCTTCGCGTTGATCCAGTTGGCGCGGAAACCGCTCCAACCCCAGGGCTGCTTTTATCGCAGCGACCTGCTCGTGCGGCCCGATGATGCCCTGGAGCGGACGGCCCGACACCGTCAACGCGGCGCGCCACAATGCCTCAAGCTGCACGGGCGCTTGCACGATGACAATCCCGTTCCAGAAGTGCGCCGCCGCGCCGACGATGGCGTCACCTTCGAACGCGGCGACATAATCTCCGGTATAGCGCTTGCCATTGTAGGCCAATCCCGATGCGCGCATATTGCCGATGAGAAACATTGACGTTTCCAGGCGCGGCACCAGAAAGGCTTCCAACGCGGTTTCGTCGCCGGGCCGCAGTTGTCTGATAGTTACATCCGCCATTGACATCTCCTTAAATAACGTCGTGCCGTTTTTAATCCGCTGGGCAGGGTTTCGCTTGTGGATGAAGCGCCGTCAATCATCGTCATTCACCGTAGGCAGGCGAATGTCATCTTACCCAGGAGTTCGGTAACTGTCAAGTGATCTGAATTGACTTACACGCCCCTTCAGGTATAATACTCACGTTTTGAAGCTTACGTCGAAAACCACGCGGGCGACCGCGCGGTTTTCACTGTAAGGGGCCTGGTTCGCTGTTGACATCCCTTCCAGGGGATGATGTTAAAGAAGAGGAGTAGAGAAAATGACAAAACGAACTTTTCAGCCGAAAAAACGCAAACGGATGCGCACACACGGTTTCCGTGAGCGAATGAGCACCAGCACGGGTCGGGATGTCCTGAAGCGTCGTCGTCTCAAGGGCCGCCACAAGTTGGTGCCCGTGAGCCTGGGTGGCGCGAAGCGCATCAACTGGAAGGAATCTTCCCAACGCCCGCGCCGTCGCGATTAGGTGTGATATTTGCGTTTCACTCACATAAGCCGTATTATTGGAGCACCACGATTGGCACAAAGCAATGCGCCTACGCCGTCCGGAAAATTTCCGACATGTTTGGTCTACGGGACGGTCGTGGGCGCATCCCTTGTTTATCCTCTGGGCGCTCCCCAACGATGGCGATCACGTTCGGGTTGGGATCACGGCCAGTCGCAAAATCGGCAACGCCGTGATGCGCAATCGAGCGCGGCGCTTGTTGCGTGAAGCGGCGCGACATGTTTATGGCTCTATCGTAACGGGATGGGATCTAGTGTTGGTAGCGCGAACCTCCCTTGTCGAAGCGAAGGAACCCCAGGTGGAAAGCGCACTGCGGCATGTGCTTGGTCTCGCGGGACTATGGACACCCTCACCGGATGACAAAGACCGATGAAAGCAATTGCGCTGTGGCTGCTGCGCTTTTATCAACGTTTCATCTCACCGCACTTTCCCCCGGCTTGTCGTTTTACTCCGACGTGTTCGCAGTACACATATCAAGCTATCGAGCGTTACGGTTTCGTCAAGGGCGGTTGGTTGGGATTCAAACGGCTGGCGCGCTGTCACCCTTTTAACCCGGGCGGATATGATCCTGTTCCCTGAGCATGAATGTTGACTGAATCCAGGAGGAAGTATGAGCTTGTGGCGGATTGTCACTGACCGCCTCTATCAACGAGGAAAACCACTGCACGGCAGCGCGCTGCTTGCAGTGTTATTGCTGTTTGTCGTATTGACCGGTTGCGCTGGCGGCGGTCTGCGCCACGAAAGCTGGCCTGGCCTGCTGGTGGACGATGGGACGGTCTACGCTGCGAATTTGGAACGGGTGCAAGCGCTCAACGCCGAAACGGGCAAGCTCCTGTGGAGTTTCCCCGATGAGACGGATAAAAACCAACGTCCCTTCTATTCAACCCCCGTGATCGCCAAAGAGCATGGCGACCACGGCTTGCTGCTCATCGCCGGTTACAAGGACAAGACCGTTTACGCCCTGGCGTTGGGGGAATCCCGCGCCGAGCGTCCTGATTTGCTCTGGACGTTTGCCGGGGCTGGCGGTCAATACGTCGGCAGCGGCGTTGTGGCGGACGGCAAATTCATCATCGGCAACGGGGATGGCTACGTCTATGCGCTTGATCTCGATGACGGGACGCAAGCGTGGACCTTCCGCACCAAAGACCGCGTGTGGGCGACGCCGGTTGCGGTTGAAGACACCCTCTACGTTGCGTCTCTCGACCATACACTCTATGCCCTGGACGTGACAACGGGCGCCGAGAAATGGAAACTGGTGTTGGGCGGAGCAGTCTCGGCCACGCCGGTTCTCGTGGATGGCGCTTTATGGGTCGGGGACTTCACCTCCAAGCTCTACCAGATTGATCTCGTGACGCAGCAAATCGCCTGGACATTCGACGCCGGTGACTGGATATGGGCGACTCCTGTCGCGGACGGAAACATCCTGTACTTTGCGGATGTCGGAGGGCGGGTGTACGCGCTGAATACGGAAACGCGCGCGTTGGTGTGGAATGCGCCCGCTGTGATTGACGATGTCTTGCACAGCCGTCCTGCTTTAAGCGCGGATGGGGGTTTGCTCTTTATCGCAGGATATGAAAAAGGCGTCGTTCACGCGCTGGATACGGAGACCGGCTCAGAGATGAACTGGGGTGTTGTAACGCGCAACCCGGGTCGCCTGCCCGGCGACCTGGTGACGGATGCATCGCGTCTCTACGCGATGCCGATCCTGGTGGCTGAGCGCGTCCAGGCTCTCGATCAAGAGACCGGCAAAGTGTTGTGGACCTACCCACCCGTCGAGACGGCCAAGTAATCCGCCACTACTGTCAACCAGAGGGAGAAATGTAACGTGTGGGATACGATCATCGTTAGACCAATCATCAATTTGTTGTTGCTCTTCTACAAATTCCTGGGGCATGAGACGATCATTGCCGTCACTCTACTCACCTTGCTGATGCGTCTTCTGGTCACACCTTTGATGTTGAAGCAGCAAAAGTCGGCGCGCCAACAACAGGAATTGCGCCCCAAGATCACCGAGCTACAAAAGAAGTACAAGGACGACCCCCAGAAATTGATGGAAGAACAGCGCAAGCTGGGCATCAATCCTCTGGGTGGATGTTTGCCCTCGCTGATCCAGCTACCGCTGATGATTGGCCTGTACCAGGGCATCATCCGCGTCTTAGCCAGCACCCCACTGCAACTTTTGGAGCTGCCGCAGGACATCTACCGCTGGATCCCAACGTTGAGCACACTGGTCCCGCTGAAGAGCCAATTCCTCTGGCTGGACCTGGCCCTGCCTGACAGGTTCTACGTCTTACCGCTTCTCGTCTTTGCTACGTCGTGGTTTTACCAAAAGTTGATCACACCGCCGGCCTTGGACCCCCAGGCCGAGGCGATGAACAAGCAAATGCTGCTCATGATGCCGTTGATGATGGGCTTCTTCTCACTGACGTATGCTTCTGGCCTGGCGATCTATTTCCTGATCACCAACCTGATTGGCATCTTGCAGTATTATGTGTTCCGCGAGCATTATACATACCCTGCGCCCCCGCCGGATGACAAAAAATCGGTTGTTCAAAAACGGCCGCAAGCCAGCACAAAGTAGCCTTGTGATGACTGCGGGGGACATTAAGGAGGTTGTTTTATGACGCCCGAAGAATCGGTAGTCGTTACCGCGCCATCTGTGGATGAGGCAGTTATCCTGGGATTGACTCGTCTGGTGGCAACGCGGGACGAAGTCGAAATCGAAGTGCTAGACGAAGGCAGCCGTGGTTTCTTGGGGATCGGCGCGCGCGATGCGCGTGTGCGACTTACGCGCCGCCGGCCGGTGGTTGAACCGGTGACATCGCACCCCGCGCCTGAGATAGCTGCTGCCGTTTCTGTTCCTAAGCCTGTTGTCGTCGCCGCGCCTGCGCCTGAACCGGAGATGGCAGTTGCAGCTCCGGTAGTTGTCCCGCCTGCCGTCGAAGCGCCCGTAGCCCCCCCCTTGCCCGCCAAATCTGAACCGAGGCTTGCTCCGGCGCACTTACAGGAAAAAAAGCCCCCCCGCCCTCGCGCTGAACGGCAAGAGGGTACGTTGGACCGCGCCCAAATCGAGAAAACGGCAACGGATGTGGCGGAACACCTCTTTGCCGGCCTCAACATCCAATACTCCATCAGTTGGGAGCAAGAAGACCGGCCATCGTTGTGGATCGCGCTGCGCGGCAAGGACGCCGACATCCTGGTTGGTCCGAAGGCGCAGACGTTGGACTCGGTGCAATACCTGTTCCGCACGCTGCTGCACCGTCTGACCGAAGGGGATTACAACGTCGTTTTGGACGCCGACGGCTATCGCAAGCGCCGGCAACGTAGTCTCGAAGCGTTGGCGCGCAAGATGGCCGATCAGGCTGTTCAATCGGGACGCACCGTGCGGATGAAGCCCATGCCGGCTCACGAGCGGCGGGTCATCCACATGATTTTGCGCAAAGACAAGCGCGTGAAGACCGAAAGTGTTGGTAAAGGGTATGATCGGGCCATTACGATCATGCCAGAGAAAAAAGTGGATTGATGGAACGGGGTCTCGCGCCTATTGACTACCTGGTCATCGGGCACGTCACGCACGACATTCTGCCTGACGGCAGGCGAGTCCTCGGCGGCACGGTTTCGTATGCGTCGCTGACCGCTGCGGCGCTAGGCCGCACGGTCGGCATTGTGACGAGCACCGCTGCCGACGCCAACCTTTCGACACTGGAGCGCAGCGCTTCCCTGGTGCGCCATCCCGCCCCTGCCACGACGACGTTTGAGAACGTGTACGTGGATGGACATCGTGAGCAGTATGTCTACTCTTTTGCCGCGCCCTTGACGCCCCAGGAAGTGCCACCGGCCTGGCTGCGGAGTTCCATCGTCCACATCGGCCCCATTATGCGCGAATGTCCGCCTGCATTGGCCGAACATTTCAACGGCAAAACTTTCGTTGGCATCACCCCACAGGGCTGGATGCGCGACAACGACGCGCGCGGGCGTGTCTTTCCGATACCGTGGGCCGAGGCTGCGCAACTTCTGCCGTTGGCTTCCGCGGTCGTCTTGAGCATCGAGGACATCGGCGGCGACTGGAACCTGGCGGTGCATTTTGCGCGGCAAACGCACATTCTGGTCGTCACGTGTGGCTGGGATGGGGGCACGCTCTTCGTGGATGGTGAGCCGGCGACATTCCCTGCCGTGCCGGTGACGCAGGTAGACCCCACCGGCGCCGGCGACATTTTCGCCACGGCCTTTTTTATCGCCTTAGCTTCGGGTGCGCAGCCATTGCCCGCGACACGCTACGCGGCGTGTCTGGCGGCGTATTCCGTCACGCGGGTGGGGTTGGCTTCGACGCCGCAACCGGATGAAGTCACCGCCTGTTCCAGAGATTTCCCTTTCTGAAATAGCTTCGTTCTGAGGCCTGCGTATGACGCGAGTGTACACCTTCACCAACCAAAAGGGTGGCGTCGGCAAGACGACCACCGTGGTCAACGTCGCGGCGGCGATGGCCGATTGGGGCCACCGCGTTTTGCTCGTAGATATTGACCCGCAAAGCAATGCGACGACTTGCCTCGGCGTGGATTCGCGCACCCTTTCCTCGTCCATTTATGATGTGTTGGTGGGCGAGCAGAGCGTCACCGAGGTTATCCGGGGCACGCGCTGGCCGGGTCTCGACATCTTGCCGAGCGCGCCGGCGTTGGCCGGAGCTACCGTGGAGTTGAATCGCGCCGCGGATTCGCGGGAACGAGCGGAGCACCTTAAGCGTATGTTAACGCCCGTTGAGGGCTACGACTACATTCTCATTGATTCTCCGCCCAGTTTGGGTGTCCTCACCGTGAACGCCCTTAGCGCTGCGAGCGCGGTGATTGTGCCGGTGCAGTGCGAGTATCTGGCCCTGGAAGGATTGGCGCAGTTGATGCGCACGGTGACGCTGGTACAACGCGGCCTCAATCCCACCCTGACGCTGCGTGGCGTGATCTTGACGATGTACGACAGCCGCACGACCCTTTCGCGTCAGGTCGCTGAGGAGATTCGCAAACATTTTCCCGGACAGGTTTTCAACGTGATTATCCCGCGCAGTGTGCGTTTAAGCGAAGCGCCGAGCTTTGGGGAACCGGGTGTTTTCTATGCGCCGCGTTCCACAGGCGCGTTGGCGTATCGTATCCTGACCTGGGAGCTGTTGCGCGGCGACGGACACGAACCGGATTGGTCGCCGCCAACTTTAGAACCTGGGGACTGAAAATTGACAAAACAATCCGCCGGAGCACTTCCGGCGGATTGTTGCGTTTATTGCCCATGGCCGGACGCAGTTATCCTCGATAGACGTGATAACGTTGTTGGATGCGGCGGGTCGCATACTCTGCCGCCCGGCGAACGGACGCGTCGTGGTCTTGCAGCAATGGCTCCAGCAGAGCCAGATGACTTTCCCGCCCGATATGAACCAGCGTGAGCGCACCCAAGACTTTAGCAGATGGGTCTCCCTGCGCGATTGCCTTTTCCAACATCGCCACGGCTGCCTGTCCAACGCCAAGCCCCAATCCCTGCCCGGCGGCCCACGTGATCAACCATTCCATCTGGTCAACTTGCGGCGGCGTCAGCGCGACCGTCTTACTCTCCGTCAGTTCCTTGATCGTGGTGAGGCTCACTTCTGCCGCCGAACGCACGACCCACTCCTTATCTTCGCGGGCCATTTTCTCCAGGATTTCTGTAACCCACGGCTGATTGGTCCGGCCCAATCCTTGCGCCACAGTCCGGCGGATTAAGAGCGATTCGTTGTTCACCGCTTCTTTCAGCACGTCGAGACCCTCTTCAGTTCTGGATAACGCCTCCGCAATGCTGGGCAGCAGGTGTTCGTCACCTTCAAACATAGCGTCTTGCAGCATACGGACTGCGCCAGAAGTCCCCAAATCGGCCAGGGCTTCGACGGCGCTTTGCCGGACTTCAAGATCGAGGTCCTGTAACGCGCCTTCAAACAGCGGTATCTCCTGCGGCGACCCGCACCATCCCAATCCGCGCAGCGCCGCGCTGCGGATGGCGACCGAAGGTTGGCGCAGCGTTTGGATGAAGAAGGCGCGCGCCCCTTCGCCGGCGGAGATCGCCAGCGCGTGCCCGATTTGCAAACGCACGGATCTGTCGGTGTCGGTATCGGAAAAAGTGTGAGCGAGAATCTTCATCAAGGTTTTGCGCCAGGAAACCTCTTCAGGCGCTACGACACTCCAGCGGGCTGCGCGCAAGAGACTTTCGATGTGGCCGTAAGAAGTGGCCTCGTTGAACAGGATGAGCGCCAACGGCGAAACGTCCTCTAATCCGGCGTAGAATTCGAGTAACAACGTCCAGGTCGGGTCGTCCAGGTGCGCTTTGATCATATCCGGGCCGATGGGGTCTTCGGCGAGCGCCCAGGCGGTGAGGAAATCGTCCCAGATGTAGTGCGCCGGCGCCCAGAACTTCCCCTCCCGCTTTAGCAGGTGAGTATCGAAGAGCATCCGCCTGATGGCGCTTTCCAGTTTGGACGAAGCGGGGTCGCCGGGCGGCAGCAGCGAGCCGATGAAGTCGTGGATTTCCTGTTGAGAAAAGGCGCGGCCTTCCATCCGGTGTCTTTTCGCCAGGTGGCTAAGCGCGTCCAGGGTGAGAACGCGCGCATGTTCGACAATTTCCGCTTGCCCTTCGCCCAAATTCGGCGTGGGGATGCAGTTATCCAGAAAGCGATCCAGAACATCCACGGGACGGAGCGGAAGCTGCTGCGTTTGCAAGTAGACGATAATGCGTGTGTTGAGTTCCAGGAGTGATGCTCCTGCTTCGTCCGCCCATTTCAGGGTGGGCAGCACGTCTTCGGAAGGCTCAAGCTGCTCCATTTTCAGCAGGTGCGCCCAACCGTCGTACAGGGCTACAATCGTGTCCTCGCCGTGGGGGGCGACAATTTCCAGCGGCACGAATCCATTTTCGACTAGAGCGCCGTAACCCATCTCGCCGCCGGCCACCAGCCAACAGCTTTTAGGCAGACTCTGCGCGACTTCGGCGAACCACCGCGCGACGACGCGGCGTTCGTCTGGGGGAAGCGCGTCCCAGTTATCAACCAGGATGAGCGAAGGCTCATTACGCAGGTGCGCGAGCACCCACTTGGGGATCAGCCCCGTCATAAACAATTCGGCTAATTGTACGAGGCGCTCCAACGGCGGAACTTGCTCAGTTTTGGGCAGATTTTTCCACTGCGTCAGGTCCAACCAGACAGGGAAACGTTCATAAGGCCGTTTTTTCCCGGCTCGCTGCGCGGTCTGCCACACGGTCATCGCCAAAGCCGTTGTTCGTCCAGAGGTCAAGGGACCGGTGATAACCAGTTTGGGATAACCGTCTGCGATGTGCGAGAACGAGACGGTCAACGGTTCCGGGAAGGGAGAGCCGCTTTTCGGGTCTATCTTGGCCGGCAGCGGGGAGGGAGCCGCAAAGGTTGGCGGTCGAAAAACTGCCGGCGGGTCCGCTGGCGTAAACAGCAGCAGCTCTTTGAGCGCGTCTTGCAGCGATGTGACATAGCGCTCTTCCTGGCTGGCCCGCGCGCGATTGCGCAGGTTCACGACCGGAGACCACAGCTTGACGCCGAATTGCTTGATTTTCTCACGCTGCCGGTAAATGACGCGCGCGAGAATCAGGGCGATGACGGCTCCTATAAGTGCTGAGGGTAGGTCGAATTTCCAGGCTCTCGACTGCTGGACGAGTTCGACAAACAGCACGTCCTGCTCCTAGCCTTCCGGGGATTCTATCACGAGCCGGTATCCCTGACCGCGTTCGCTGACAATGCGCTTGGGATCGCGCGGGTCCGCTTCGACCTTCTGCCGCAAGTACCAGATGTAGAGCTTGAGATAGTCGCGCCGGTTGGAATACTCCGCGCCCCACACCCGCCGGAGCAGCGTATCGTGATTGACCGTTCGCCCGGAGTCCTGGATGAGCGCAGAGAGCAACTGGAATTCGGTGGGGGTGAGGCTGACCAGACGGTTGTCAACTTTGACTTCGTGCGTGTCCAGGTTGACCCACAGATTGCCGGTTTGGAAGACCGTCTGCTCGCCGCGCGCGCGGCGCGCGCGGGACAACGCCGCTTTGACCCGTGTCACCAGTTCTTTGTAGCCAAAGGGTTTGACGATGTAATCGTCAGCGCCTAAGCCCAGGCCGTAGGCGATGTTGTGCTCGTCGCCCAGGGCGGTCAGGAAAAGCACCGGTACGTCGGTGATGTGGCGCAACGCTTCGTAGACGTGCCAGCCGTCCATATCCGGCATCAGAATATCCAACAATACCAGGTCGGGGGGGGCTTGCTGCGCCAATGCCAGGCCGCTTTCACCGTTGCTGGCGGCCTTGACAATATAGCCGGCGCGTTCCAAGAGCAGTTGGACTAGCTGGGCCAGGGCTTCATCGTCTTCAATGAGTAAGATCATGTCGTTCATTATGTGCTCCTTGAGAGTAGGTGACTGAAATCAATGGATGGATCAAGGATATTTTATAAATAAATGGCTTGATCCTGCGCGAATTCTATCTCTATAATATGTAAGAATTTGTGTTTGTCAAACCAAAAGTGGCTTTGGGGTTAGAAATTAACCAGATTGTACCACAAATAACACGTAGGGTGTTGAAAGAGATTCTGAAAATGAACGCGCTGGCGCGTTTTCTATGGATTGACCGCTTGTTCAAGGAGTCGTTTTCCTATCTGTGCCGGAATTTGTCGTTGGGGAGCGTTATCAATCAGGACGGCGACGGCATAGCGGGGAACTTTCGCGGAGTTGAGACCGATGAACCACGTCTGTGTGCGGTTGGGACCGGCCAGCGCATCACCGATGTGCCCTACCGTTTCTCCATAACGCGGCCACAGCTCGAGAATCTGGGCCACGATGTCAGGTGTGGTGACCCGAACATTCGCCGCTGTTGCCAGGGTGGCGCAGCCGTTGAAGGATTTGGCAAGGAGGTGAAGCGCCGTGCGTTCGCCGCCGTTGCCCACTGTGGCCGCCACACTCACCATCTGCAAGGGTGTCACCAAGAGATCGCCCTGTCCGACGGTCTCGCGCATGGCATCGGCGCCGGCGGGATCCCAATCCGCTGCTACGGTGGGGATTTCCAGCAGCGGAGCATCGGTCAGTCCCCAGCGTGTGAGTTTTTCCGTTAACTGCGCCATCCCCAGTTGTGTGCCCAACGCGGCAAAAGGCGCGGGACATGCAGCATTCAGCGCAGATTTCCAGGTGTTGTCAACGGGAATTTGCGCGCACGCCAACGTCTCGCCGTTGGCGCTCACCGAAACGGTGAGCGGTAGTTCTGGCGCGGGCAATGCGCCGTCCTGCATCGCCGCATGGAGTAATACCGTCTGCAGGATGGCGCCGGGCTGCGCCAGACCTTGCGTTGCCCGGTTGAGCAATGGGGCATCCGGCGCGTTGGACAGGTTTTCCCAGTCTTCTGCTACTGTGGATGGGTCGTAGATGGGTGAAGCGGCCAGGGCCAGAATTTCGCCGGTGCGCGCATCAACCAGCACGGCTGCCCCCTGGTAGCCGTCCAGGAGCTGCTGCGCTGCTTGCTGAAGTCGCGCATCAATCGTCAGGCGCACCTCGCGTCCCACAGGGACCTGATGGAGCAGCCCGGCCTGGACATTCTGCCAGGGCGTATGGCCGATTGCCCCGCGCAAGCGCGCCTCACAGACGGCTTCGATGCCGGCATTGCCGTACTGGAGCGTGGTGTAACCGAGGACGGGGGCCGCTTCCGGTACGGGATAAGTGCGGGTGACGTAACCTGCTTTATCTACGGCAATGTCGGCCAGCACGACGCCGTTGCGGTCGAGGATGCGCCCGCGCCGGATGCGGGATTCGGCCAGGATGCGGCGTGGGTTGGTGAGGTAACCGCGCAATTCGTCGGCGCGGAGAACGCTCCACACGCCGGTGAAGATCACAACACTCGTTAACAACAGCAACAACACCCTTCCCAGACGGCCGGCTGTTTTTTGCAGGGGTAGCGTATCAGGTTTTATCAGGCTGAGTGTAATCGGTTCGGGATGGGGGGTGGAGATGTTCAACAACAGACCGGTTGCTACGAATACGGTGAGTAGCGAGGAACCGCCGTAGCTGAGAAAGGGCAGCGTCACGCCCGTGATGGGGATGAATTTGGCGTTGCCGCCCACGATGACCCACGTCTGGATGGCGAACAACGCCGCGATGCCGCCGGCCAGCAGCGATTCGAAGGGAGCCTCGGCCTTCTGCGCCAGCACGATACCCCGGTAGATCAGCAATCCAAGCAGGATCATCAGGCCAACTGCGCCGGTCAGGCCGAACTCTTCCACCAACGCCGCGTAGACGAAGTCGGTATGCACGGCGGGGATGAGGGTGGGCAGCCCTTGCCCAAGTCCCTCGCCGAACAATCCGCCGGCAGCGAGCGCATACAGGGATTGCAAAATCTGGAAAGCGCGGTCGGCCTGCTCCGGCGTCCAGGGATTGAGCCAGATGCTCACGCGCAGGGCGACGCGGCTGGAAAGTACGTATCCTGCCACCGCAACCGGCGCGAACAGCAGCAGGCTCACAGCAACGTGCCATCCTTTGCCCCATGCCAGGTAGAGCATCGCCACGAAGGTCAGGTAAAACAGCAGCGCGCCGCCCAGGTCTTGCTGCCATCCCAACAATAACAACGCCAGCCCCACCATCGTGAGCATTGGGCCAAATATCGCCATCCACAGTGCTTTGCTGCCGGATTTCTGCTGCAACATATCGCGCCGGTCGGAAAGGTAAGAGGCCAGGTAGATGACCAGGAGCAGTTTGAGCAGTTCCGAGGGCTGGTAATAAATGCCAAATCCGCCTAACCAGAGCTGTTGGCCGTAGCCGGAAGGGTTGACGCCGAAGAAGAACGTCGCGCCCAGGAGCAGCAGTCCCGCCGCCAACAACGTGTAGCGATAGCGCCGGAGAAGCCGGGGAAGGGTGGGAAGCAACGCCACGATGCACAACGCCAGGCAACTGACGCCGAGCCAGAGAATCTGCCGCAGCAGAAACGCGGGGGCCAACCGCGCCAGCAGCAGCAATCCCCATCCGGTCAGCAGGCTCACGATGGGCAGGATGAACGGGTCGGCGTCGGGCAGCCGTTTGCGCAGCAGCGTGAAGGTTGCGCCCCAGGCTGCTCCCCAGCCGAGGATCAGGGCGGTCAGGTGCCAGGGCGTCAGCGTGGGGGTGGGAGCCGCGAAGTAGAGCGTCACAGCGCCCAGGATAACGAAACAAGCGGGGATCCCGATTAAAAGGCCCCGCGTTTTGATCGGGGCCGGTGTTACCCAACGCTTGCGGATCGGCTGCGTGCTCATTTACGCCAGATACGAACCCACAAGCAGGCGCAACTTCTCACGGGTCTTTGCCGGGATTCGGTCGTGCGCGGTGATGAGGGCTGTTTCCACGGCGTGCGCGCAGTGGCAGTTTGTGTCTGCTGCGGCAAGGCGCGGCACGAGCACTTTGATGGCTTCCCGCGCCAGGCCGATGTTTTGGTTCAAGACCTGGATGACCATTTCGACGGTGACAGCTTGTTCGCTCGCGTGCCAGACATCGTAGTCGGTGATGTGCGCCATCGTCGCGTAGCACATCCCGGCTTCGCGGGCCAGGAACACCTCCGGGCAGGCGGTCATCCCGATGATGTCCATCCCCCATTGGCGGTAAACGAGGCTTTCGCCTTTGGTGCTGAAGCGCGGTCCTTCGATGGTGATGAAGGTTCCGCCGCGCTGCACGCTGCCGCCAGCTTCGGCGATAGCGTCGGCCAGCACGGTGGACAGCGCCGGGCAGAAAGGTTCCGCGACCGAGATGTGCGCGACCACCCCTTCGCCAAAGAACGAACTGGGGCGCTGTTTGGTGAAGTCGAAGACCTGGTCCGGCACAACGACCGCGCCCGGATGCAGGTGCTCGCGCAGCGACCCGCACGCGGAGACGCTGATGATTTTCTCGACGCCGAGCTGTTTGAGCGCGTAGATGTTCGCGCGATACGGCACTTCGGTTGGCGTGTGGATGTGGCCGCGTCCGTGGCGCGGCAGGAAGACGACCGGTACACCCGTGAGGTCCCCGGCGATGAGCGCGTCACTGGGATCGCCAAACGGCGTGGTGACGCGGATTTCGTGGACGTTCTCCAAACCGTCTATCTGGTACAGCCCCGAACCGCCGATGACGCCGATGCGAATGGGTTCAGTTGACATACGCTTCTCCTTACACTGGGCAAAGTTCAAAGTCAAACGTCGAAAGTCGAAAGTTAAAAGTCCAAAGTCGCAGAACGGCAAGGCCGAGGTCTTTTCAAAAATCTGTTGTACCGGCTCAACCGGTTGAGGTCTCCGCCCCTGATTCCGCGCCGACGACAAAGGTGATGTTTTCGTGACACAGGCCGCAGCCGGTGTAGGGATTCGGCACGACGGCTTTGCTGCGGGTACATGTTGCGTGGATGCGCATACGGTTGCCTTCCCAGAAACGCCATCCGCCTCCGCCGATGTGCGCGTGTAGGACCAGCGCGGCGCAGCCGTTGGCCCGCCGGATATCGGGGACAACGCACGTAGCGCACAATGCCGGAGTCCAACGGCGCGCGTCGGGTTGACCGTCCAGCAGATGACACACTGCCTTTTCCGCGGCCCGCCGGTAATATCCCCCATAATAGTAGGGACATTCTCTCCCATCAGGTGTGCGCATGGGTGGGGGGAGGAGCCTTTTAACCGCTCACGTAACTTTGCAGCAGATTGCGGTTCACGTAGACCAGGCGCGACTGTGTCGGTAACTGCTCTGCCCCGCCGGCCAGGAAATAGATCTCCGCGTTGACGACAGGGAAGAAAATGCCTTTCCAGAAGTCGAGGAAGTTATGCACTTTCGCCTCACTGAGGAAGGGCACGCCGCCCCGGATGATAGCGAGCGGCAGATGCAACATCAGCACCTCGGTTTTCGGCGCAGCGCGGAATGTCTCTAACGACTCTTCTTTTGTGAACATCACAAGTTGGATACGCTCTCGCGCCACGATAACCATCGGCGCGTGGCTCGACGGTAAACCTGAAAAAGCCCACGGGACGATGTGCGGGTTGTTGAGCTTGAGATAGGACATCCCATCCTGGTTGATGTAGTTGTGCGGGCTGCCCAGTGTCTCCAAATCTCCCGTGATCCAGAGCAGATCGTTGGCAACGTGAACTTCATGCCCTTGAATCGGCGATCCCATTTGTGTTTTACCTAACAGGCCCATCGTGATACCTCCTGAAGATGATCTTTCTCTCTATCTCATTCAATAGTATGCTATCTGTCTCCAAAAGTCAAAGCCGAATGGCCCGCTTATGGTGATAGAAGCGCCTGCTTGCTCGGTATGTTATGGACGGATGCCCGCCAGCGCGTAGAGCTGTTCTTCGGCGAGCAGCGGTGTGTTGAGCGCCTGGGCGCGGTTGTACTTGCTGCCGCCTGGGTCCGCGCCAACAACCAGATAGTTCGTCTTCTGGCTCACCGAACCGGCGACTTTGCCGCCTAGCGATTCGATCCACGCGGCAATCTCGTCTCTGGGACGCGAAAGCGTGCCGGTGATGACGAAGGTGAGGCCGGCGAGCGGTTGATGATCCGTTGCCATAACTTTGGTTTGCGCCGCCAACTGCAACCCGGCCCGGCGCAATTTCTCCACCATCGCGCGGTTATGTTCGTGGGCGAACCACGTGAGGATGTTCTGCGCGGTGATCGGGCCGATGCCTTCCACAGCGGCGATGCTCTCCGCGTCCGCCGCGGCCAGCGCATCCAGCGCAGGGAACGCGCTCACCAGCACCCCCGCGACCGTTCCACCCACACCGCGAATCCCCAGCGCCGCTAACACGCGCTCCAAAGGCCGGTCTGTGGCCTGCGCGATGGCGTTGAGCAGGTTATCGGCCTTCTTGTCGGCGAATCCTTCCAGCGTGAGCAGCGCCTCTTTGGTGAGCGTGTAGAGATCGGCGGGGTCTGTGATCAGGCGTTGTTCCACCAACTGCACGGCGGTACGCTCGCCCAAGCCCTCAATGTCGAGCATGTGCGTGAAGTAGGTGAGTTTTTGCACCAGTTGCGCCGGACACGCTGCGTTGATGCAGTAGTAGGCGATTTCACCCTCTGGATGGACGATGGGATCACCGCACGCGGAACACATTGCCGGCGGTGCGATGGGCTGTTCATTGCCGTCGCGCATGTCCACAATCGGCCCGGCGACGTAGGGGATCACGTCCCCGGCGCGCTTGACGAGCACGCGGTCGCCGATGCGGATGTCGCGCTCGGCGATGAAGTCGAAGTTGTGCAGCGACGCGCGGCTTACCGTCACCCCGGCGATGGGCACCGGCTCCAACAGTGCGGTCGGGGTGATGACGCCCGTCCGCCCGACGGAGAACTCCACTCCCTTGATGAGGGTGGTCGCCTCCTGCGCCGGAAACTTGTAAGCCACCGCGCCGCGCGGTCGCCCACCCACGACGCCCAACGCCGCTTGCGTCGCCAAATCGTTAATTTTGATGACCAGGCCATCGGCTTCGTAGGCCAGTGTGTCCCGCCGGGCGTGCATCTGCTCGCAATAATCGGCGACGGCGTCCAGATGGTCGAAGTGCGCGATTTCATCCGGCAGGGGAAAGCCGAGTGCGCGCAAGTAATCCAGCGTGCCATGTTGCGTCTCCGGGATCGGGCCATCTGCGGCGACGATGTTGTAGGCGAAGAGGTGCAGCGGGCGCCGCGCGGTGATGGTGGGGTCGAGTTGGCGCAGCGAACCGGCGGAAG
Organism: Anaerolineae bacterium; assembly: GCA_034433375.1. GTDB lineage: Bacteria > Chloroflexota > Anaerolineae > B4-G1 > SLSP01 > DSWT01. The sequence goes on from DAOUAQ010000330.1 coordinate 18,151, forward strand.
CGTTGCGTGGGTTGGCGAAGGGCGTCTCACCGGCCTCTGCCAGCCGCTCGTTGAGCGCGTCGAAGTCTTTGAGCAGGATGAGCACTTCGCCGCGCACAACCAGATAGGGCGGCGGTTGTGGCCCGTCGGGATCCACGGGGATGCGCAGCGGCAGCGTTTTAATCGTGCGCAGGTTCGCCGTGATGTCCTCGCCGATCTGCCCATCGCCGCGCGTCGCGCCGAGGACGAGCTGTCCCTGGCGATAGTGCAGCACCACCGTCAGCCCGTCGAATTTTGGCTCGACCGTGTAGGCCAGCGGCGGTGCATCAGGGGGCAGCAGCTTGCTGATGCGCGTGTACCAGGCCAGGAGTTCCTCACGGCTGCTCGCCTTATCGAGGCTGAGAATGGGCGCGGGGTGGGTCACTTTCTCGAAGCCCTCAGCCGGCGCGCCGCCGACCCGCTGCGTGGGCGAGTCCGGCGTGATGAGTTCCGGGTGTGCTTGTTCGATGGCGCGCAGTTCGTCTACCAGCGCGTCAAATTGCGCATCGCTGATGACCGGGCTATCCAGGGTATGATAGCGGTAGTTGTGATAGTTAATCTCTTCGCGGAGTTTCGCGGCGCGGATAAGGGTTGCTTGATCCATACACACTCCTGAGCATAAGAGTTTGAACGTTCACACGTTCTAACGTTCCAACGTTCTAACGTTCCAACATAGAATTACGGCGCGACGATCAGGTAGTTGGCGACAGCCCACCCTTCACGCTGCGGGTTGGCCTCGTCGCGCAGGAACCACCACGTGAAATCATCGGCGACCGTCGGCCCGGCGGCAACTAGGAAGACTTCGCCTTCTGCCGCGATGTCCAGGCGTTCGGCGCTGGTGCTGGGTGTGGCGCGCATGTTCAGGCCGGCCGCGCCGGTTCCGCTGACACGCACGCGCACCCCCACGCCAACTTCGGTCGGCGAGAGGGGCAAGGTGGGCTGAGGGGTGGGCGTCGGCAGCGGCGTGGGTGTGGCGGTCGGCGTCGGCGTGGCGGTCCAGACGATTGCGGTGGGCCGCGGTCCTACCGGGATAGCCGTCGGCTTGGAAAACAGCCATAGCCCGGTCACAATCACCAACAGGATGCCGCCGATCAACAAAGCCAGGCATCCCCATTGCACGATGTTTGCGCGTTCGACGTTGTTCGTTGTCACACGGGTATTATACTCTGGGTGTGAGGAAGGCACAACCTTGTTTTTGAGCGGTCATGCTTCATGTTGTTCTTCTACACTGGTTAGATATAATAAAGCTACCAGCAGATCCATAAGCACAAATAAACTGAAAGCGAGTAAAGTATGGAAACAACGATGGTGCTTCAGCAAGAAGCAATACCTATTGTTCGTTCTGGGTTGCAGATGAAACGTAAATCGCTCGAACTTAATTTACACCAATACCAACAGCGACTCGCTGTGTTTGAACAGCAACACCAAATGACGTCAGAACAATTCGGGCGCAAGTTTAACGCGGGTGAATTAGGAGACGATGCGGTATGGTTTGAATGGGAATTTATACTGGATGCGTATCGTGAAACGGCTCGACAATTGCGCGTTCTGGAAAAGATTCGGCTATGAACATAGCGGAATATCTGGCGGCGCTTGATCTTCAATAATTGCAAGATTAACGGAACCTCGTCAAACTTAATGCACAGAGATGTGGCTGCGATTCCATATTGCGCTCCAGGTTCCATAACTTCTGTACGCCGATGTCTTAGGCGATGATGGTTTCTTCCTCCATCGGCGGCCTGTAATCCGGCGACTGGTGCCGGAAATAGGTGTTGTACAGTTCTGCGTAGTGCCCACCCCGCGCCATAAGGCTGTTGTGTGTACCCTCTTCGATGATATGCCCGTGATCCATCACGATGATGCGGTCGGCGTGCTTGATGGTGGAGAGCCGGTGCGCGATGATGATGGCGGTACGGTCGCGCATCAACGTTTCCAGCCCCTCCTGGATCTGCGTTTCGGTGAAGGGGTCTACGCTGGCGGTGGCCTCGTCCAGCACGAAGATGGACGGCGCTTTGAGCAGCACGCGCGCCAACGCCACCAACTGCCGTTGCCCCATCGAAAGGTTCGCACCCCGCTCGCCGACGTCGGTATCCAGCCCGTTGGGCAGATCCGCGACCCAATCCCCGTGGCTGATGCGCTGCGCAGCTCCGAGCACCTGCGCGTCGTCGGCGCCCGGCTGACCGTAGCGGATGTTGTCCCGCACCGTGCCGGAGAAGAGGAACGGCTCCTGCGGCACGAGGCCGATGTGACGGCGGTACTGTCCCAAATCCAGCGTGCGAATGTCGCGCCCGTCCACCAAAAGCTGCCCGCCCTGGAATTCGTAGAAGCGCGTCGCCAGCCGGGCGATGCTGCTCTTGCCCGCGCCTGTATGCCCGACCAATGCCACCGTCTCTTTGGGACGAATCTCCAGCGAGAAATCGGGCAGCACGATCTCGTCGCCGGTGTAGCTGAAGCGCAGGTTGCGGAACTCGATGCGTCCCTCGATGGCCTCCACCGGTTCCGCCGCCGTTTGCGCGACCTTTGGCTCGGCGTCAATGAGCGCGAAGACCCGTTCCGCCGCCGAAAGCCCATCCTGAAACTGGCTCCAGAACGAGGCGATGTTGATGAGCGGCCACCAGAAGAAGCCAACGGCCTGCATAAACAGATACCAGTTGCCGGGACTGATGCCCGTGCGCGTCGCCAGGCCGCTGGCATAGAGCACAATCGCCGTTCCCAAACCGGACGCCATCCCCATCACCGGGAAAATGGCGTTCATTGTGATGTCGCGTCGCAGGCCGATGCGGTAGGATTGCTGGTTGTTTTTGGCGAAGGTGGTGTAGATGGCGGGCTCCTGCCGGAAGCTCTTGGCGACGACGATGCCGCTAATGGATTCCTGGATTTGCGCGTTGATCGTCGCGTTGACGCGGCGTGATTGCTGCGTTACCTTGCGGGCGATGCGCCGGAAGCTGAGCGCCACGGCCACCGCGATGGGCGAGATGCCGATCAGCAGCAGCGTCAACCACACATTGATTTTGAGGAGCCAGATCGCCAGGATCACGACGAGCAACACCTGGCTGATGAGGTCTGTCACCAGCGTAACGACGTTGGAGAAGTCCTGCGTGTCGGATGTGACCCGGCTGACGATTTTGCCGGAAGGGTGTTCGTCATAGAAGGATAGGTCGTGCTGCACGGTGGCGTCGAACACGTCCTCGCGCACCTTGAGCACCACATCGCCGATAACTTTGGCCGAGGCCATGCGACGGACATAGTTGGCGATCCACGCGATGATGTTGAGCGCCAACACTGCGCCGACGAGCAGCGCAATGGTTTGCGCTGTCGGATGCTGTCCCACCAGGTCAATGCCGCGCGCGATGAGGATGGGCGACGCGGTGCTGGTCGCCGAGTTGAGCAGCAGCAGCCCACCAATGACGCCCATCTGCTTCGCGTAGGGGCGGAAATACTCCACAATGCGCTGCAACAGCGCCTTGTCGCTGTAATTGCGGTCGTAACTTTCGGTCTCCAAACCATCAAGAATAAAGCCCATTGGTCCTCCAGAATTTTAGATTTGTTGATTGAAGATTGGGTAATTTCAGACAAATCCGCCAATCTCTCAATCTTCAATCATCCAATCTTCAATCATCCAATCTTCAATCATCTCACTCATATCTCGCAAAAATCTGCCGATATGGCGCGCAGCGTTCCATCAGTTCGTCGTGGTTGCCCTGGTCAATCAACTCGCCGCGCCGCAGCACGAGGATGCGGTCGGCCCAGCGGATCTGGCTGAGGCGGTGGGTGATGATGAACGTGGTGCGCGGGGCGTCGGGACGCCCTTTGCTGATGCGGCGCATGGCGCGCTGAATCTGGTCTTCGGTGGCGCTGTCAATGGCGCTGGTGCTGTCGTCGAGGATGAGGATGCGCGGGTCGGTGAGGAACGCGCGGGCGATGGCGATGCGCTGCCGCTGCCCGCCGGAGAGCGTCACGCCGCGCTCGCCGACTTCGGTGGCGTAACTGTCGGTGAAGCTGGTGATGAAGTCGTGCGCCTGCGCCTCGCGCGCCGCCTCCGCGATGGCCTCCTGCGTTGCGTCCGCGCAGCCAAAGGCGATGTTTTCCGCCAGCGTGCGCGAGAAGAGGAACACGTCTTGCTCAATCGTGGAGATTTGCGAGCGCAGCGCCTCCAGACTCCAGTCGCGCACGTCCACACCATCCACCAACACCCGCCCGCCGTCCACGTCGAAGATACGGTTGATCAACTGCGTGAGTGTCGTCTTACCGGAGCCGGTCTGCCCGACAATGGCGATGGTCTCGCCGGCGGGTACGCGGAAGCTGATGTTTTTGAGCATACAATCTTCGTTGTAGCCGAAACAGACGTTCTCGAAGACGACTTCGCCGCGCATCGGCTGAGTGTAGCCGCCCACGTTTTCGTCCATATCGGTTTCGGTGTTGATGAGTTTGAGGATGCGTTCCGCGCTGGCGACGCCCATCTGCACCAGGTTGAAGGTGAAGATCGAGATGAACGTGGGGAAGCGCAGCGTTCCGAGCAGCCCCATAAAAGTGACGACTTGCCCCATCGTCAGCGTGCCTTCGCGCCATAGCAGGAGCGCCTGCAACAGGCCGCCGGCCCACGCCAGCCCGAACATTAGCATCGGCCAGTAACGCGCTTCGATGATGCCCTGTTGGACGTAGTAGTCGCGGAACAGGCGCGCGTTGCGGGCGAAGTTCCACCACTCCTGCTTCTCCTGCGCGTTGGCCTTGACGACCTCAATGCCGGCGACGGCCTCCGCCAGCCGCGCGTTCATCACGCCGAACTGCTCGCGTTGCGCCATACTGACCGGCTTGAGCCGCCGGTTGTAGTCGTAGACGGTGATGACGAGGACGACGGTGAAGAGCAGCGGCGCGAGCAGCAACCGCGCGTCAATTCGCGCCATCATGAGCACCGGGATGACCAGCCCCATGAACGAATCAATGATGAGCATCACGCCGGGGCTGAACATCGCGTTGAGCATCCGCACGTCGTTGGTGGCGCGCGCCATAATATCGCCGATGCGCTGCCGCCCGTGGAAGGTCTGGCTCTTGCCGAGCAGGCTGACGTACAACTCGTCGCGGGCGTCGCGTTCGATGCGCTGCGCGATAAACGACGACGCGAAGTTGCGGAACAGCCCGGTCACGCCCTGACTCATCGCCGAGCCGAACGCGCCGAGCGCCACCGTCAACAGCGCCGCCGACGTCCATCCCGGCGTCGTTATCACGTCAAAGCCGCGCCCGACGAAGATTTGGATATAACTGTACGCCGTGTTGTTCAAAATCGCGCCCACAATCAAGATTACCGGGAAGATGGGATAGCGCATCATGTGTGATACAATCCAGCGAACCGGGCCGCTGCGATTGTAGGGGTATTCGTTTTCCAGCGTGAATTCACGTTTGGTCAAGGCAACCTCCGGCAGAATCTCGTTCTGTGTATGTAGCAGAAAATGAAGACGTATTATCCCATGCATTGAGGAAAACGCGAAATGGCCTTAATTTGACGCAATAGCAAGCCCGACTATACTTTGACGCAGGAAAATGATGGCGACGACTTACAGGAGGGGCGTATATGTTATCTGTGAATCTAACCACGCTTGAATCCATTCTCCTCTTGGCTGTGGGATGGGTCTTCATTTGGTGGGCTTCTGCGCTCATTCACGCGCAGTTCATCGAACAGGATAGATCAAACGCTCAATCTCTTCTGGCAGACCCGGTGTACTATGAGTATTTCTGTTCCAATGGACACTACTTGGGCAGACAAGAACCACCGCCTGGGAAGTTGTGCGAGATGTGCCTGACGCGCGGCTATATTCGCGCTGTATGCTACCGGGATGGGGTCGAACATGAAGCCCGGTTTGTCAATAACACGCCGCCTTATCAAATTGCGTGCCCGAAGCATGGGACGCACACGGCTTCTTATTTCACGCGGGGCAACCGTCAAATCACGCAGAGCGAATGGTTGGAGCTTAACCGCGCCCGATTTTTGCCGACGCCGTTGCCGGTGCTTGATCCGCTGCCTGCGTATTTGATACCGTGGGCGCGCGACAATGGCGTTTCATTGCAGCTTCAGCCGCCGGTACAACGTCGGATCAAGAATCTGGAAAGAGTCTTGGAGGATCGTCTCCAGGCTATACCTGCGCTCATTGCGCGCCGGCACCGCACAGCGCGCATGGTGACCATAGGCGGGATCGTTCTAGGCGTGTTGTTGCTGCTTTTGATCTGCGTTTTGTTATCCACGCCCGTGAACTTACTGTTCAATCCGGCTGTCGTATTATCCGAATTTCCGTCAACCGCGTTATGGGCCAGTAAGGTCTTGTTCTCCATCATCAGTGTCTTTCTGCCGCTGCTGTATCTGCTGACCCGGCGTGAGTCTGCGGCACGGCCTGTCCCCCGGCAGGAGATTCGCCTGTCTTTGTTGCTCGCGGAATTGTTTGTTTTGGTCGCGCTGCCGCTCCTTTTTCGTGGACGGGTCAATCCTTTTGAGGTCATGCTAGGATTGGCGCTTGTCATCGTTGTCGAAGTGATGGCTGGGGCGTTTGAAAGGCATCACGACATAAAGGACTTGCAACAACAGGAGGCGCACTTCAGAGATGAGCTAAGGGATGTGCAGGCAAGCCTGAAGAACATTGCTGAAGCTACGGTTTTTGTGTCAGAGCGGGATAAGGAGATCGCCGCGCCGCCGCCTGAACCGACGCCGGATCCGGCCACATCAGGTAAATACGCGCTGCAGATGACATCCAGTACCCCTGCAAGGACTTGAACCTTGATAACAGGTTTAGGAAACCTGCGTTCTATCCGATTGAACTACAGGGGCAACGGCGGCATTATAACATGTAAACTGTAAAGCGTAAAACGTATAGGCCTCTCTGACGCATTACGTTTTATTCAGACAAGGAGCACAGATGACAACATACCATGCTATCGAATGGCTAGAAGAAGGTAAGTTACGCTTGATAGACCAGCGCCGGCTTCCGCAAGCCTTGGTGTATTGCGATTACACGGACTACCGCGAAGTCGCTGTCGCTATCCGTGACATGGTTGTGCGTGGCGCGCCGGCCATCGGAATCACGGCGGGGTATGGGATGGCGTTGGCCGCGCTTTACGGCTCTGGCGTTGCTGCCGACGCGCTCCGCGCCGACCTGCGCGCTGCCGATGTGGTGCTGCGCGCTGCCCGCCCCACTGCTGTCAACCTCTTCTGGGCGTTGGAGCGCGTGCTGCGCCGCGCCTTCGATCCCATGCTGGATACCGTCGCCGCCATCCGCGAGGCCGTGCTGGCGGAGGCGCGCGCGATTTACGCCTTTGAAGAGCATTCCAACTTCCGCATCGGGCAGAACGCGCTGCCGCTGGTGCCGGAGAACGCGCGCATCATCCATCACTGCAACACCGGCCCATTGGCGACCGGCGAATTCGGTACGGCGCTGCGGGTCATCACTGCCGCGCACGAGGCCGGGAAGGGCGTCTACGCTTATGTAGATGAAACTCGTCCGCGCTTGCAGGGCGCGCGGCTCACTGCCTGGGAACTGCAACAGTGGGGCGTGCCATACACCATCATCGTGGATGGGGCCGCCGCCCACATCATGCGCACCGTGGGCATTGATCTGTGCGTCGTCGGCTGTGACCGCATCGCTGCCAACGGCGACACCGCGAACAAAATCGGGACGTACCACCTGGCGCTTGCGGCGAAAGCGCACAACGTGCCATTCTACGTCGTCGGCCCCACCAGTACCATTGATATGACGTTGGCTTCCGGCGATGACATCCCCATCGAGCAGCGGCCCGCCGAGGAAGTCACGCGCTTTGAGACGTGCCAGATCGCGCCCGCAGGTGCGCCTGCGACCAACTTTGCTTTCGACGTGACGCCGGCGGCCTACATCACGGCGATCATCACCGAGCGCGGGGTGGTCTATCCTCCCTTCAAGGAGAACCTCGCCCGCCTGATGGCGCTGTAGCGGCGACTTTAGCCGCACTGCGTCGTGGCGACTTCAGTCGTTCTGCGTGGCGACTTTAGTCGCTCTCCTGAAACGACACGGGAACTGCCTCCCAGCCAGGTAGTACCAGCCTCCTATTGTAATCTGAGTTTGAGTGGGTTAGAATGAAAGTAGCTGTTTTGTGTAGGAGGTACAAAAATGGTCTATTTGCCAAGAGAAGAAGGCCAGGGGTTGGCCGAATACGGGCTGGTCCTGGTTTTGATCGCGGTGGTAGTGTTCCTTGTGGTTGCTCTGCTCGGTCCGTACATCGGGAACCTGTACAGCAGTGTTATGGCAGCGATCTAGTCGCCCACTCACGCATCTGCTAAACGCTCCGCTTTCGCAAAAGCGGAGCGTTTTTTTACGGAATCTTTCTCATTCTCCTAACCAAAGATTCCGGTATACTTTCCACTTCGCTTCGTCGGTTTCCCAATACGGATAAATGGCAACCCCGGTGACGGTATTCGGCCACGTGGCCCAGTCGTTGAGACCGGCGACGGTTCCCTGCAACCCACTACGCATCGTTTCCGCCGTGGGGTTGTGCGTGCGCGTGGCTTCTTCGGATGTGGGAATGCCGATGAACAGGCGCACATCGCTGTACACCAGCGTGCGGCTCAACGCGATAACCTGGAATTTCGTCCACTGGCGATACAGAGCCGGGGTGGGGAGCGCGCTGTCGTACACCATCACGGCGATCTCGTCTACTCGCCTGGCGATCTTCTGGTAATACGAGGCGCTCCAGCTCCACTGACCAACGAGCGGCCAATGCACAGTCGGGAAGAATGGCCATATCCGGCGTCCGGCGATGGAGAGTGTGGCATCAGGGCCGATGGCGCTGCGCATCTCGTCCAGCAACGCCAACACGGCCTTATCGCCATCTTCGACCGGCTCAGGATCGAGGTGCAGCCCGTCAAAACCAGCTTCCTGAAGGAGCGGAGCGCAAAACTCGATCACCTCACGGCGGATAGATTTGCTCTGCAGGTTCATCTGGTGGAGCGGCAGGCCGATCCACATCTGTACGTTGAGGTCGGGCGCGAAGTTTTTTAGCGTGCTGACGAATTCCTCCGCGTAGCCGTAAGTGGGATTGAACGTCCCCTCCGGCCGGTAGTAGCTCGTGTAGACGTAGATCGTGGTGATCTGCTGTTGCGCCAGAGCGGCGCTCAACGTGTAAATTTCATCCGTAGTGTGCGGACGGCTGACCCATTCCACGCCAAGCCACGCAGCGTTCGTCCCTTTGTTGAAGTGCGCGCCAGGAAAGGTGGATTTTGGCCGAAAAAGGCATCCTCGTCCCAGTACAATGACCCACAGCACCGCCAACGCCCCCAATCGCCACAGCAAATCGGTGCGGCGGGAAAGGATACGTTTTTGCGGTCGTTTCTTAGGGGCAATTTTGTTCATAGACGCTGGAAGCTGGATACTGGAAGCTGGATACTGGAAGCTGGAAGCTGGATGCTGGGATCACGTTCATTAATTACTGATGATTCCTTACCTTGCAGCTTGCTACTCCTTACTCCCTACTCCCTACTCCCCACTCCCCTCCCCCTCCGCCCACCACTCGGCCAGGAGTTCGAGGACGTGGTGCAGGTTGCTGCGCCAATGGGTCTCTTCCCACGCCAACGGCAGCCAGATCTCCTGACGGCCTACGCGGGCGAATTCCCCCAGACGGCGGCGCAGTTGGGCGATGGTGCTCGGATCGAAGCGTTTGAGCCACGTCGGGCGCAGCGCGATCTGCCCGTTCTCCACGACGATGGCCGGGATGCGGGCGTCACGCGCCAGAATCTTGAGCCGCAGTTGGTAGATGAGGTTTTGCGCCTCCGGCGGCAGCGGCCCGAAGCGGTCTTGCAGCTCGTCCTGCAACTGCTCGACGGCTTCCTCGGTGGTCAACTCGGCCAGACGGCGGTAAAGTTGCAGGCGCAACTTGTCGTCGGGGACGTATTCCGCCGACAACCCCACGGCCAACGGCAACTCGATGGTGATGGAGCCGATCGCTTCGGGCGGTTCTGGCTCGCCGGCCTGCGTGGCTTTGAGGCGGTGAACGGCGCGGGCGAGAATCCGCGTGTAGAGCGTAAAGCCGACATCGGCGACATGCCCGTGCTGATTTTTGCCGAGTAACTCCCCGGCCCCGCGAATCTCCAAATCCCGCAGCGCCACCGTGAAGCCGCCGCCGCTGCTCGTCGCCTCGTCCAGGGCTTGCAGCCGCGCGCGCGCCTCGTCGTTCATCCGCCGCTTGTGGAAGAAGTACGCATAACCGCGCCGCGTCCCGCGCCCCACGCGCCCGCGCAATTGGTACAACTGCGCCAGCCCGAAGCGATCCGCCCGCTCCACGATGAGCGTGTTGGCGTTGGGGAAGTCCAGGCCGCTCTCGATGATTGTCGTCGCCAGCAACACATCAACCTCGTTAGCGGCGAAGCGTCGCATCACGCGCGCCAACTCGCGCTCCTGCATTTGCCCGTGCGCCACCGCGATGCGCGCTTCGGGCACCAACGCGCGCAGCCGCTCGGCGACGGCGTGGATGGATTCCACGCGGTTGTGGACGTAGAAAACCTGCCCGCCGCGCTTCAATTCGCGCAGGATAGCGCGCCGGGTGACATCGGAGTCGTAAGGGCCGGTGTACGACGCGATCGGCAGACGCTCCTGGGGCGGCGTCTCGATAATGCTGACGTCGCGCACGCCGGCGAGCGCCATATAGAGCGTGCGCGGGATGGGCGTCGCCGTCATCGTCAACACGTCCACCTCCGTGCGCATCTTCTTCAGCCGTTCCTTGTGGGCGACGCCAAACCGCTGCTCTTCGTCAATAATGACCAGTCCCAGGTCTTTGAAGGCCACGTCCTGCTGCAACAGCCGGTGCGTACCGATGACGATGTCCACTTTCCCTTCGCGTAGTCCCTCCAGCACTTTGCGCTGCTCGGCGTCGGTGCGGAAGCGCGACAGCAGTTCCACGTTGACGGGGAAGGGCGCTAATCGCTCGCGGAACGTCTCGTGGTGCTGCTGCGCCAACACCGTCGTTGGCACCAGCATCGCCACCTGCTTGCCGTCTATCACCGCCTTGAACGCCGCGCGCAGCGCAACCTCAGTTTTGCCGTACCCCGCATCCCCACAAATTAGCCGATCCATCGGGCGCGCCTTCTCCATATCTTCTTTGACCATGGTGATGGCCTGCGTTTGATCTTCAGTCTCAATGTAGGGGAAGGCGGCTTCCAGTTCGTGTTGCCACGCCGAATCCGGCGAGAAGGCGTAGCCCTGCACGACTTGCCGGGCGGCATACAGTTCCAGCAGCTCGGCGGCGATTTCGGCGGCGGCTTCCTGGACGCGCGCCTTCGTTTGCGCCCACGCCGCGCTATCGAGCCGGCTCAGGCGCGGCGGCGCGTCTTCCGAACCGATATAGCGCGTCAGGCGGTCGGCCTGGTGGATGGGAACGTAGAGCTTGTCGCTGCCCCGCGCAGCGTTGTCACCGAACACCGGCGGGCCGGCATACTCGACCAACAAATACTCGCGCTCAATATCGTCAATGCTGCGCGTGACCAGTCCCCGGAAGATGCCGATCCCGTAATCCTCGTGAACCACCGGATCGCCCGGCTGCAAGTCGGCAAAATTGAACTCCGGCGACGCGGCGCGACGGCGCGGCCGGCGGCGCGGTTCCGGCGGGCGCCAGCCGAACAGCTCTTCATCGGTGATGAGGTGGCGCGCGCCGCGCGGGCCGTTCCACTGCCAGCCGCCGGGCGCCGCCCCCTGCACGAAGGTCAACAGCTCGACCGGCGGGGTTGCCACAGCCTGTTGCACCGGCGGCGGATTGAACTCCTGCCACAGTTCCGCCATCCGCTCGGCCTGGCGGCTGACGACGACGACTTGATCGCTCAGGGTGAGCCACTGGCGGATGCGGCCTAGCGCCTCCGGCAGCCGTCCGGCGAAGTGAACCTCCGGCGTGAAGCCCTCGGCGAGCGCGCCTTCTTCGCCGGTATTCAGCGCGAGCACGCACGGAAGCTCCGCATCCGCAGGACGTTCCAGCCGCTCGCGGATGGCGTCCCAGGTGATGTAAGGCGGTTCGGCGTCCGGCGGAAGAAAACCGTCTTCCAGCACTTGCTTGCGTTGTTCGGCGGCCTCTTCTTCCAACTCGCGCCAGCGCGCGGCCAGTTTTTCGGCTTCGCACGCGACGATCAGCGCGTTGGCGGGAAGGTAGTGCAGCAGCGAACCGATTTCCTGGTAGAAATAGGGCAGGTAGAATTCCAGATTGGGGAACGGGATGGCGGCCTCAAGGCTTTGCGCGTCGGCGTCCAGCAGCGTGCGCACGTCGGCCGGCAGTGGCCCGTCGAGCATGGCGCGCAGCGTCGCCAACGCGCGCTCGCCGTCGAGGGGCAATGCCTCGCGCACCGGCGTCAGCCAGAAGCCTTCGGCGCGCCCGCCATCGGGCGTGGAGCGTTGCGTCGCCGGATCGAAGGTGCGGATCGTGTCAATCACGTCGCCGAAGAATTCCAGGCGGTAGGGCGCGGGTGATTGCGGCGGGAAGATGTCGAGCAAGCCGCCGCGCCGGCTGAACTGTCCCGGCGCTTGCACCACGCTCACCGGCTCGTAGCCGATGCCGCCGGCGTGCCGCGCCAGTCCGGTGAGCGATTCGCGCGCATCAACCTTGATCTTGCGCGCGGCGCGGCGGAACTGGCGATAGGGGAGCGTGCGTTGCATCAGCGCGCGCACCGAGGCGACGATCACCGGCGGCGCGCTTTGCGACGCGCCTTGCGGCGCAGCATCCAGCCGGTGCATAAACAGCTTCGAGAGCACATCCAGCCGGTCGGTGATGGCTTCCGGCGTCCACGGAGCGCGCTCGTAAAAGAGGACGGGCGGCTCCGGGAAGTGCCGCAGTCGCGTGGGATCGTCGAGCCACAACTTGAGCGACTCTACCAACCGCCGGCTTTCGTCTACAGTGGGCATAATGATGACGGTGGGAACGTTGAGATCTTCGCACAGACTGGCAATGACCGGCGGACGGGCGCGCGGCATCAGCGATGTGGCGGGCAGTTCTAGCCCGGCCTTCAGCGCGTCGCGCAGCGATTGGTAGGCGGGATGTTCCTGTACCCAGGCCAGCAGTCCGTGCAGGAGTGTGCTCACATCAACCTCAGGAACTCGCGGGTGCGGCAATGCGCCAGGTCATCCCCTGGCGCTCGAAATCGGGATCGTCGTTGAGCCAGTTCTCCACCAGCGTTCGCGCCAGCCGCAATACATCCTCTACATCGGGAACCTCGGTCCCGGAGAAATCCTGGAGCACGTAGGCGGCGGGGTCCATCTGCCCTGGCGGTCGCCCGATGCCCAGGCGCAGGCGCGGCAGGCGTTGCGTCCCCAAAAGCTGCATGATAGATTGCACGCCCCGGTGTCCACCGCTCGTGCCCTCCGGGCGATAGCGCACTGCGCCGAGTGGGATGTCGAGATCGTCGTAGATCACCAGGATGCGCTCCGGTGCGATTTTGTAGAACCGGCTGAGTGGGGCGATGGCTTGACCACTCTCGTTCATCCACGTTTGCGGCTTCGCCAGGATGACGCGCTGCGCACCGATCTCGCCGTGGGCGGTTTGCGCGCGGTGTTCCGTCCGCGTGAACTCGAGCCGGTGCGCGCGCGCCAGCGTGTCCACAGTCTGGAAGCCGATGTTGTGACGATTGCGCGTGTAGCGTGGGCCGGGATTGCCTAAACCGGCGATGAGAACAAAGTCGCTCACGGGCGCGGTTTTCTCCGTTGGATGCGCAGGAAGTAGCGCACGGCGGCTTTGGCTGCGACGTAAATCCCCCCGAGGACGTACAGCATGACGGCCAGTTTCACGCCGGTAGCGAAGGTCTCTTTCACCGAATCCAGGGAGATGTCAATTTTGGGTTTCTCGTCGTCGCCATCGGTCGCGCCTGGGGTGGCGTTCGGCCCCAGGGTGGGTGTGGGACGGGGTGTAGCCGTCGGCGGTTGCTGGATGGTGGGGGCGATGGGCGCCGCGCCCTCTGCGGTGGGGGCGACCACGCCGATTTCGGTGGGCGTAGCTTCGGGCGTCGGTTCGGTCGTCGGGGTGGCGGCCTGATTCTGGATGGTGAGGTTGTTGATGAAGTAGACGTCGGGCGTGTCGCTCGTCGAGTTCCACACGGCGAGGGCGAGCACGTACTTGCCATTGGGCAGGCGCGTGGTATCCCACGTCCCCAACGTCCCATTGACGACCATGCTGGTGACGCCCCAGGCAATCGGGTTCTGCTGATCCCACGCGGTCGAGCCGGTTACGCGATCCCCCGGCGCATAGAGGACGGCGTAAGACGTGAAATTGGGGTGGGTTGCTGTCCCCTGGACAGGAACCATGCCGTTGACGACGCTTCCTTCGGGCGGATAGGTAATGATCCACACCCGATCTTGAGACAGCGGGGCCGCCCATCCCTGGCCCACGCCAGCCAACAGCGCGAGGATGGATAGGATGACGCCATAGCGCAGTAACTTTATTCGTCGCATACCAACTCCTCTGTAGTCAAAAGTCCAAAGTCCCCCGTCGAAAGTCTGAAACTCTGTATCCTGTTGTGTGACGGCGGTGTTCACTCACCTTACCGCAACCGAAAAGTGTAACACGAAAGAGAGGGATGGCAAGTGCAACTTTGGCGTTGGCGTTGCGTAATATGTTATGTGCAAACGTAATTCGTAATTTGTAATTCGTAACTTGTAATTCTTTCGGATGGAGGTAATACAATGACACGCAACAAGTTGCGTCGGCAAAATGGTATTCTCGCGGGAGTCTGTGGGGGACTGGCAGCGTTCTACGGTATTTCGCCGTTCTGGTTCCGCTTGCTCTTCTTGATTCTGTTGCTGCCGGGCGGGCTGCCGGGACTGGTTCCCTATGCGATCCTGTGGTTGGTCATTCCGCGCAAGCGCCACGGGGAGTAGGGGCGTTCGAACGTTTGAACGTTGAAACTTTTCAACGTTCAAACGTTTTTTGGGAGGTTACGATGAAACCCTTGCCTATAACCGAAATTGTGGATGCGATCAATCACGAGATGCTGGATGGCGGATCGGCGGAATTGCGTGCGGCGGCGAAAAACGTTGAGGGCGTGGTCGTCGCGGCGTTGAAACGCGATCGGTTGTACGCGCACATCTGGGCGCGTTTTCTCGAAGATCGTAGCCGCTACGAGCCGTTGCTCGTCGGCGCGCTGACGGTGATGCTGCGCGACGAGGCGCTCGCCAGGCGCGTAGAACCCCTACTGGCGGCGTATCGTGCGGCGCGATAACCGCTGTTCTTCCCGACCAATGCAACTTCACAATCCCGCAAACGAGTTCTCAAAATGCACCCCCTCGATGATCGCGCCCGGTGTGAAATCTTCGCTGAGTATCACCGGAATGTGATGTAGCTGCGCCGCCGCCCAGATTTGCGTATCCCAGAAACTCAGCCCGTGCTCTCGCATACCTCGTAACCCAGTCTGCCACAATTTTCGTTCTTCCCTGAAATTATTAGCCTATTGATAGAGAGTGGATAGGCAATATCGTCGCCTGGCTGGTATACTATTCTCGAAATCTTGATCGTACCTGGCCTAAGATCGCGTCGAATATGGAAGGAGAACAGTGGCTATGAAATCGGTTATCATCATCGGAGCGGGAATCGCGGGGTTGTCGGCGGGAATTTACGCACGCAAAAATGGGTATGCGGCGACCATTTATGAATCGCACTCCGTGCCGGGCGGGATGTGTACCGCCTGGCAACGTGGAAAATTCATCTTTGAGGGGTGTCTGCATTACGTCCAGTTTATGGGAGCCTCTCCTGGGCACGATTATTACAGCCTGTGGCAGGAGCTTGGCATTGTACCTCATACGAAGATCATCTATCACGATATTTTCCATACCTTCCGGGACACAGCCGGACGGACGTTGAATCTCTACACAAACGCCGACAAGTTGGAATGGGAGTTGCTTTCTCTGTCCCCTTCCGACGCGCAAGAGATCAAGACGCTCTGTACGGCGATAAAACGGCATGTCCCTTTCATACGAGCCACCGGCAGAAATCCCTTGCGCTCAATGACCAAAACAGTGGGCATCCTGCGGGCGGTCCCACTCCTGAAGAAATATGGGTCAATGAATATGGCCGAGTATGCCGCGCGATACCACGATCCCCTTATTCGCTATGCGCTGACCGATCTTTTTACATACCCGGACTTCGCCTGCACGAACTTGTTCTTCTTTCTGGCGGGTATGCACATCCAGAGCACGGGTTATCCACAGGGCGGCTCTCTGGCTTTGGCGCGGACGATCGAGCGCACATTCTTGGGATTGAACGGAAAAATCGAATATAGGAAAAAGGTCAAGCGTATTGAGGTGCAGGATGGGCGGGCAGTGGGCATTGCACTTGACGATGGGACGGTCGAAAGGGCCGACGTCATCATCTCGGCTGCCGACGGGCACGCGACGCTTTTCGATATGCTTGAAGACAAATTCACGCCGCCAGCCCTGCGCGAACGCTACGCCACGCAGCCCCTCTTCCCGCCATTCATCCAGGTGTCGCTGGGGGTGAACCGCGATATGTCCGGCACGCCGCACGCCGTCAAAGCGCAGACCGTAACGCCTTTCGAGCTTGCCGGGCAGACGCGCCAGGAAATGTGGTACCAGCACTTCGCGTATGACCCAACCCTGGCGCCGGCCGGGAAGACGGTGGTCACGGTTTTATATCCGTCCGATCTGACCTGGTGGGAAAAACTCGGCTACGGGACTGAGGCATACAAGGCAGAGAAGCACAGGATATTGGAAACGACTATCGCTCAACTGGAACAGATACTACCCGGCATT
This sequence comes from Anaerolineae bacterium, assembly GCA_034433375.1. Taxonomy (GTDB): domain Bacteria; phylum Chloroflexota; class Anaerolineae; order B4-G1; family SLSP01; genus DSWT01. The sequence continues at coordinate 34,911 of DAOUAQ010000330.1, forward strand.
TCGGCGCAGATTGAAGTCAGTGATGTGGCCACACCGTTCACGACGCTGCGTTATGTGCATACCTGGAAAGCCGCGCTGGGTTTCATGATGACAAAAGAGATCGGCGCAGATATGGTTTTTAAGCCTCACTATGCGTTACCCGGACTGGACAATTTCTATATGACCGGTCTATGGGTCAAAGGTTTCGGCGTGCCTATGGCGGCAGTGTCCGGCAAAGACGTGATCCGCGAAATCTGCAAAGTAGACGGTGCGAAATTTGTGGTAGAATGACAGTCTGATTTGGTGTAGAAGCTATACTTTTACCAATCCTCAGCGATCTTCGGAGGACCCATGCCTTACTGCGAAGTCAACGGAACGTCCTTGTATTATGAAACCTTCGGCGCGGCGCGGCCTGACCGGCCCCCGCTGCTGTTGATTCACGGCGCGACCAACACAGGGGCGGCGGAATGGGGGCACATCCTGCCTTTGCTCGCCCGCGATTATTGCGTCATTGTGCCCGACTGCCGGGGGCACGGGCGCAGCGCCAATCCCTGGCGCACCTACCGCTTCGCCGAAATGGCGGACGACCTCGCCGCGCTCGTCCGCGCGCTGGGACACGACCGCGCCCACATCATCGGCCACAGCAACGGCGGCAATGTCGCGCTGACGCTGCTGCTGGAGCATCCCGACGTGGTGCAGTGCGCGGTGTTGCAGGCCGCCAACGCCTGCGTCACCGATCACCTGCGCGCCCGCGAACCAGGCGTCTTCGACCCGGAGCGTATCGCCCGTGAAGACCCGGCCTGGTTTCACGCGCTCACCACGCGCCATACTGCGCTCGGCCCGGATTACTGGCGCGAGCTGCTCAGCCTCACGCTGGCGGAAACCCTCGCCGCGCCCAACTATACCGCCGCCGACCTGGCGCAGGTGCAGCGGCCCGTCCTCGTCATTGAGGGCGCGGATGATCCGGTGAACGCTCCGCCGCAGCATGGCCGTTTCATCGCCCGCGCCATCCCCGACGCGGAATTGTGGACGCCGGCCGGCGTGGCGCACAACGTCCATCACGATCTGCCTTTCCCCTGGTGGGAGCGTGTGCTCGATTTCCTGGCGCGGCGCGGCGATGACGCCAACGACGCCCTCTATCGCCTCAAACAAAGACGCTATCGTGACAGTCGTGAGACGGTCTTCGCCGTGCGGGTGACGTGGGAAGCCGGACAGCCGCGCGTGGCCGGTCGCGTGTTGGAGGCCACCCAACGCGCCGCAGCCCTGGAAACGCTCGCGCCGCACATAGCTGCGCCGGTGCGTGAGGCCATCACGGTCTTGCTCACCGCCGAGACGCCGTGGGCGCTCGTCAATCGCGCCGTGACCGACCTGCGCCGCGCGCCCGATGACAACGTGGAGCGGGTGTCGCAGGCGCGCCTGGGTGAAGCGGTGCGCATCCTGGAAGAAAAAGACGGCTGGGCCTACGTGCAAATGGTCCACGACGGCTACCTGGGCTGGATTCACCAGGCGGCGCTCTGGCGCGGTGATGCGACTGTGGTTCAGGATTACTTGACGCACTGCGGAACGTGGATCAAGGCCCCCCTGGCGCGGCTCTATGTGGAACCCGCCGTAGATACGCCGCTGCTCGGCTACGCGCCGCTCGGTGTGATGTTGCCCGCTGCTGGGGAGGCTGGCAACTTCGCGGCATTGCGTCTGCCCGATGGAAGGGTGGGGTACGCGCTTGCCGGCGAGGTCGCGCCGCCGGAAGAACGCCTTGTCCCAGATGCCGCCGGGATTGCCGCTGCGCTCGCGCTGCTGCGCCCTCTGATCGGTGTGCCGTATCTGTGGGGCGGGCGCACGCCGTTTGGCCTTGATTGCTCCGGGCTGTCGCAGACGTTCTACGGGCTGCTGGGGATCCGCATCCCCCGCGACGCCGACCAGCAGTTCTACGCTGGGGAACTGGTCGCGGGGACGCCGGAGGCGGGCGACCTGTACTTCTTCGGTCAGCCGGGTGAAGAGCGCCCGCGCGTCACCCACGTCGGCATTGCCCTGGGCGACGACGGATTCATTCACTCTACCGGCCGGACGTGGTGCGTCACCATCAACCACTTCGCGCCGGAAGCGCCGGACTACAACGCCTGGCTGCATACTCATTGTCTCGGTGTCCGTAGGTTTCGTTGATCAGCAAGTCAGCCTATCCAGCCGATGACTATCCGACTAACGACTATCTGACTATTCTCAGGAGGTTGCGATGAAGTTGCGTTGGGAACCGTTACCGTTGGCGTTGCGCACCACCTTCCGCATCGCGCACGGGGCCAGTGACCGGCGCGACAATGTGCTGGTGCGTCTGGACGAAGGGTTGGGCGAGGCGGCAGCGGTGGCGTATCACGGAGAAACGCAGGCCGGCATTATGGCGTATCTGGCTGCTGTCGGCGATATTTGTGGCGATGATCCGTGCTTGCTGGAAGACGTGTTGGCACGCCTGCCGGCCGGATCGGCGGCGGCGCGCGCGGCGCTCGACATCGCGCTGCACGATCTGTGGGGCAAGCGCCTGGGCCAGCCGCTCTACCGGCTGTTCGGCCTGAACCCGGCGCGCGCGCCACTCACCTCGTTCACCATTGCGATGGCCGCGCCGGAGGCGATGGCGGCGCAGGCGCGGGAGGCCGAGCTGCCCATCTACAAAATCAAGGTGGGCGGCGAACAAGACGTGGCGGCGGTCGCGGCGATCCGCGCCGTCACATCCGCGCGGCTGCGGGTAGACGCCAACGCCGGTTGGAGTCGCGAACAGGCCGCCGCGCTCATCCCCCAACTGGCCGCCTATGACCTGGAATTGGTGGAACAGCCGTTACCCGTGGGCGACGTTGAAGGGCTGCGCTGGCTGAAGGCGCAGAACTTTGGCCTGCCGATCTTCGCCGACGAGAGCATCAAGACGGCGCGGGACGTGGCGGCGCACGCCGGCGCGGTGGATGGGGTAGTCATCAAGCTGATGAAGACCGGCGGCCTCCGTGAGGCGCTGCGCGCGATCCACACAGCGCACGCGCTAGGGATGCAGGTGATGTTGAGCTGCATGGTCGAAAGTTCCGTCGGCGTGACGGCGGCGGCGCACCTGGCGCCCATGTGTGAGTTTGTTGACCTCGACGGGCCGCTACTGGTGCGCAACGATCCCTTCACCGGCGTCACCTACGACGGCGCGCGGCTGTGTCTGCCCGACGCGCCCGGCATCGGCGTGCGATGAACGTCGCCATTCTCGACAACCGCTTTCACATCCGTCCCATCACGCGCGACGAACTGGACGCCGTCCTCGACGTATACCGGCAGTGCGAGGACTTCCTGGCGCTGGGACCGGTGCCGGTGGCCTCAATGGCGATGGTGCTCCAGGACATCGAACTCTCGCGGCACGAGGGCGGCATCTTCTGTGGGATTTACATCACAGACGGGAAAATGATCGGGGTGGTGGACTACATTCCTCACGGTTTCGAAGGCGACCCGCACTTGGCGCATCTGTCCTTGCTCATGATTGCTGCGCCTTTCCGCTGGCAAGGGGTGGGGAAGGCCGTTGTCGAAGCTATCGAGCAGGAGATCACGAAAGACGCGCGGGTGACGGCGATTTTGTCGGGCGTCCAGGTGAACAACCTGCAGGCCGTGCAGTTCTGGCAGAAACGCGGCTATCGCATCGTCAGTGGCCCGACGTTGATGCCCGATCAAACGACAGCGTTTGGTCTACGAAAGGATTGGACGCCGGTTCACGCCGATTTTTCAGATAACAGGACTGATGCGCCATTGGTTATGGGAAAGTCATTGGACGCAGATTTACGCAGATTTTCGCAGATAATTAAGGATAAATCTGCGTCAATCTGCAAAAATCAGCGTCCAATCTCAGGGGACTGTGTAAGTTCTGATAAACACGGGCCTCGCGCCTGACATTTCGAGTATACCGCCGCGTTATCACGGAGCATTGTTGGCGCGTTTGCCCTTCCCAGGTAAAATGTGGGCTATGCCGTTCGATTTCGATCCCCGACACTATCCGACCACGCCCGGTTGTTATCTGATGCGGGACGCCGGTGGGCGCGTCATCTACGTGGGTAAGGCCAAGAATCTGCGCCGCAGGTTGGCGTCGTACTTCCGCCCTAACCAGGCCCGCAAAACGTGGCGCGATCACCGCATGGATCGGCTCGTCAAGGCGGTCGCGGCGATTGACGTGATTCTGGTCAACAACGAAATGGAGAGCCTGGTGCTCGAAAACAACCTCATCAAACATCATCATCCACGCTTCAACCGCATGTTGATGCCCGACGATACCGGCTATCACTACATCGTGTTGACCGACGAGCCGTTGCCGCGCCTGCTGCCCTATCGCAAGCAGCGCGTCAACAAGGCGCTGGCCGGCAAGGATGTGGAGCAGCGGCTTGGTCCGTATCTGAGCCGCGAGTCCCGCGACGGGCTGTTGACCTACGTGGCGGATCACTTCGGTTTGCGGACGTGCCAGCCGTTGGGATCGCGCGTCTGTCTGCGCTATCATCTGAAGGCGTGCGGCGGCGTTTGCGAAAAACGGGCATCCGTGGACGAGTACGCCGCTGCTGTTCAGGATGCGCTCGCCTTCCTGGCGCGTCCTCACGCGAATCTGGTCGCCGATATGCGTGCGGAGATGGCAGCCTGCGCGGAACGGCTGGAGTTCGAGCGCGCGCAGCGCATCAAGGAGCAGATGCTGGCGCTGGAAGCCACGCTCCAGCCACAAATCGTCGAGCGCGACGTGGATTACGACCAGGACGTGGTGTACTT
>DAOUAQ010000331.1:0-7970 GCA_034433375.1 Anaerolineae bacterium
ATTCCTCTCGGCATTGCCACGCCCCCGTGGCCGACGTATGAGCCGCTGCAAGTGAAATACTTCAAGCGACTGGCGCCCAACGGCGCGAACGGGCAGCTCGTGACACACTCCAATCACCTGGGCACGCATCTCGATGGCGAAATTCACTTCTACACAGCCGGGAAGGACATCGCGTCCCTGGGCATGGACTTCCTCGTCCACGAGGCCGCGATTGTCGATCTCTCGGACGTCGTCGCCGACTACGACATCTACACGTCGGAGATGATCGAGGACAAGGTGGAGGTGAAGGAGGGCGACATCCTCATCATCCACACCGGCTTCCACCACTTCGGCTGGGACATGCCGCACGCGGACGAGATCCGCTACATGGTGCAGCACCCCGGTCCGGATCGGGAGTTCGCGGAGTGGGCCAAGCGCAAGAAGCTGCGCTGGATCGGCGTGGACTGCGGCAGCGCGGATCACCCGATGAACACGATCATCCGCAACTGGATGCCGCGCCAGGCCGCGCAGGCCGAGGCGCACTTCCAGCGCAAGTACGGCAAGGGGCTGGCGGAGGTGTTCGACGACACGAAGTACCAACTGATGCACATCGAGATGTTCCCGTCCGGCATCATTCACGCGGAGTGCATCGGCGGCGAGATCGACCTGCTGATCAACCGCCGCGTGCAACTCGGCTTCTTCCCCTGGCGCTTCGTGGACGGCGAATCGTGTATCGGGCGCTGCGTCGCCTTCCTGGACGACGACGAGTACGAAGCACTGCAAGCCAAGAAAGCCGCCCTTCCCAAGACCAAATTCGGCGATGCGTTTAATCCTCAACATGTGGAAAACCTGAATCGCCAAGTAACCAGTCGAGTAGCCGGATAGTCAGGTAGTCAAGGAAATTCAGACGATTCGACTAACGACTACGTGACTAATGACTATAAGACTGACGACTATCCGACTACCGGAGACGAATGACTATGATGGCTTTGGAAGGACTCCGTATCCTAGATTTGACCCGCGTGTTGGCCGGGCCTTATGCGACGATGGTTTTAGCTGACCTGGGGGCCGACGTGATCAAGATCGAGATGCCCGGCACGGGCGATGATTCGCGGAACTTCGGCCCGTATCTGCACGGCGAGAGCGCGTACTTCATGAGCCTCAATCGCAACAAGCGCAGCATGACGCTGAACCTCAAGTCGCCGCGCGGGAAGCAAATCATCCGCGAGCTGGTGTCGCACGTGGATGTGGTAGTCGAGAACTTCCGCCCTGGCACGCTGGAGAGGCTAGGACTGGGCTACGAGACGCTGCGCGAGATCAATCCACGCCTGATTTACGCGGCCTCGTCGGGCTTCGGACGCACCGGGCCATACAGCCAGCGCCCCGCCTACGACGGTGTCGTGCAGGCGATGGGCGGCGTGATGAGCATTACCGGGCCGGAGGACGGAACGCCCACGCGCGTCGGCACGTCGATTGGCGACATCATCGCGGGCATTTTCACCGCCATCGGCATCTTGACCGCGCTGGCAGCGCGGGAGCGCACCGGGCAGGGCCAGTTGGTGGACGTGGCCATGCTCGATTGCCAGGTCGCTATTCTGGAGAACGCCATCGCGCGGTACAGTGTCACCGGCGAAATCCCACGCCCCATCGGCAGCCGCCATCCTTCCGTCGTCCCCATCGAACCGTTCGAGACGCGGGATGGGCAGTTGATGGTCGCAGTAGGCAACGATACGCTCTGGGTGCGGCTCTGCGAAGCATTGGAGCAACCGGCGCTGGCCGCGGATGCGCGCTTCACGACCAATCCGCTGCGGCTCGCGCACTATGCTGAGCTGCGTCCGATCCTCGCCGAAATCTTCCAGAGCCGCACGAACGCCGAGTGGCAGGCACGGCTCGATGCGGTGGGGATTCCGGCCAGCCCCATCAACAACGTGCCGCAGGTGATGGAACACCCACAGGTACTGGCGCGGGAGATGTTGGTCAAGCTCGTGCATCCGGTGGCCGGGGAACTGACCATGGCCGGCATCCCGATCAAACTCAGCGAGACGCCCGGCGCGATGCGCATACCCGCTCCCACCCTGGGCCAGCACACCGAAGAGGTGCTGCGCGACCTGCTCGGTTACACTCCGGAGCAGATCGCGGAACTGCGGGCAGAGGGGGCGCTTTGAGTGGCGAATTGCGAATTGCGAGTTGCGAGTTGCGAGTTAAGAGTGGCGAGTTGAAAGTTGAGGGTTGAAAGTTAAAGGGCAGAGCGGCGGAGCCCCCCCGTCTACTGTCTACCGTCTACCGTCTACTTGAGGAGGAACTATGCAACGTTTTACAGTCGCCTGCGCGCAGTTTGCTGTCGCGCCGATGGCGGTGCGCGAGAACGTCGAGAAGGCGCTGGCGTGGACGGAGCGGGCGGCGCGGGAGACCGGCGCGCGCCTGGTGGTGCTGCCGGAGACGGTGACGACGGGCTTCACGCCGGGCTGTCCGGTCGAGGACCTGTGGGCGCAGGTGGATACGCTGCCCGGCCCGCTGACGGAGCCGGTCGCGGCAATAGCGCGGGCGCTCGATCTCTACATCGTCTTCCCCACCTACGAGCGCGGCGCGACGCCGGATGTGGTCTACAACAGCGCGGCGTTGTTCGGCCCGGAAGGGCTGCTGGGCGTCTACCGCAAGACACACCTGTTCACGACCGAGCGGCGGGCTGGTGGGGGATGGTCCACGCCGGGCGTGGAACCGGTGGTGGTGGAGACGCCCCTGGCAAACATCGGCATCACGATCTGCTACGACGGGGATTTCCCGGAACTGTATCGCTGTGAGGCGGTGCGCGGCGCGGAGGTGATCGTCCGCCCCTCGGCGCTGTTGCGCAGCTTCGAGATATGGGAGCTGACGAACAAGGCGCGCGCTTACGACAATCACGTCTACATCGCCGCGTGCAACGGCATCGGTCCAGACGCCGGAGGGAACTATTACTTCGGCCACAGTATGATCGTCAGCCCCATCGCGCAGACGTTGGCGCTGGGACGGGGGACGGAAGACATCATCGCGGCGGAACTCGACCCGGAGCCGCTCAAGCGCATCAGCTACGGTTCCATCAGCCCGATGATCTTCGATCATCTGGAGGACCGCAATCTGGCGGCCTACGGCGACGCGCTGACGCCGGCGCGCAGTCGCTTCGAGCCAGCGCGACGGGTTCCGTAGAAACACAGGATTACAAGCGCTGTTCAAGCGCGCGTAAAATTCAACAGAAGGAGGAAGAAAGTATTGCCAAACACTCTGGATGAAGACTGATGTCTCAAACCTTTATCACTTTATCAAATCATTCAGTTAACGAAAGGAGTAACTCGCATGGCTAAAAAATCTGTAAAAGCGCCAGCCGTCATCGGCTATATGCCGCAGGATGTGCCGCCGTGGGGCGCAACGTTGAGTCTGGGTTTCCAGCAGATGCTGACGATGTTCCCGGCGACGGTGTTGGTCGCCATCCTCACCAAGTTCGACGTCGGTGTGACGTTATTGGCCTCCGGCCTGAGCACCATCGTCGCCCTCCTGGTGACAAGACGTAAAATTCCAATGTACTACGGATCGTCCTTCAGCTACATCACGGTCATCATCACCGTGATGGCGCTCTACGACAAAGCTTGTTTCGAGTCCACGGCCACATACTGTCCCGACGGGGTGCGGCTGGCGCAAGTGGGCATCATCGCTACAGCAATTTTGCAGATCGCGGTGGGCTTCTTGATCCAGTACATCGGCAAGAAGCGACTGGATACGGTGCTGCCGCCCATCATCACGAGCAGCATTGCTATCGTCATCGGCGTCGCGCTCGCCGGCGCGGCCCTGGGTATGGCCTCCGCCAACTGGTTCGTGGCCTTCGTCACCCTCATTGCCACAATCCTATTCTCGGTCTATTTGCAGGGCAAGGGCTTGTGGGGGATGTTGCCCATCCTCTGGGGCGCGATCTTTGGCTATATTGTCTCAATGATTATGGGCGTGGTGGATTTCACGCCGTTGACCACCGCGCAGTGGGTGCGCTTCCCCAACATCACGCTGCCGGCCTTCGGCGATCCCCGCGCATGGGCAGTGACGGTCAGCGTGGCGTTGATCGCCATTGCGACGATTCCGGAGTCCGTTGCGCACCTGTACCAGATCGACCTGTATGTGGATCAGTTGGCTAAGGATCAAGGGCGCGAGCCGCTGGAAATCAAAAATCTGGTGGGTTTGAACCTCATTGCTGATGGTTCAGCCGACGTGGTAAATGGCGTCCTAGGCGGCTGCTCCGGCACGAACTACGGCGAGAACATCGCGGTGATGGCGATCACACGCAACTACTCCTCCATCGTGATGATGGCCGCCGGCGCCATCTCCATCGCGTTGGGCTTTGTCGGTAAACTGGCAGGATTGGTCGAAACCATTCCGGTTGCCGTCACCGGCGGCCTGGCGATCTACCTCTTCGGCGTCATCGGCAAACAGGGTGTGGCGCTGATCCAGAGCGAAAAGGTTGACCTCTTCGATCCCCGCAACCTCGCTATCGGCGCTACGATTCTGATCCTGGGTATCGGTGGCGCGATGGCATTGCCTGATGGCTTGTTCCCCTTCTATATCCCGGGCATCTTCCCGAACGGCATCCCGGCCATCGTCTTCTCGGCCATCGTCGGTATTCTGGTCAACCTGATCTTCCTCCTCCTCCCCCCCTCCCGCTTCGGCGTCAAGGAACGCAGTAACATCGTTTAGTTTTTAGCCACAGAGGACGCAGAGTTCACAGAGATTTTTCTCTGTGTTCTCTGTGAACTCTGTGACAAAAAGGAGAGTTATGGCAGACCCGTTAACAGAAAAGATTATCGGCGCGGCGATTGAGGTACACCGGCACTTGGGGCCAGGATTGCTGGAATCCATTTACGAGGAGGCGTTGTGTGTCGAATTTGACTTGCGCGGTATCCAGTATGCGCGCCAGGCAGAAGTGGATGTGATTTACAAAGGTCACACTATCAAGGGTCAGCGGTTGGATTTATTGGTGGAAAACGAGGTGGTCGTCGAACTCAAAGCGGTCACGCGCCCTAATCTGGACTTGATTACAGCGCAGGTACTTTCTTACCTCCATGCCGCCAAACTGGAACGCGGGCTGCTCATCAACTTCAGCGTCCAACGTCTGGTGGACGGGGTGAAACGAATTATCGCGTAGTTTTTGCCGCAGAGAACACAGAGTTCACAGAGAGAAAAAGAAAAAACTCTGTGTCCTCTGTGAACTCTGTGGTTGAAATAAGGAGAGTGCTATGCAACCATTCGAGTATTACAAACCGAAGGATTTCGATGCGGCGTTCAAGCTATTGACTTTACCCGGCAAGGTGATGTATCCGTTGGCCGGGGCGACCGATCTCATTCCTCACACCCGCGATGGGGCGTGGAAACCGGATGGCGTGGTGGACGTCAAGGGGCTGCCCGGCCTGCGCGATCTCACCGTGGAAGGGTTGGAGCCGTGCTGCGGCTGCGCGCCCGGTGAATGTCTCTACGTGGGTGCGGCGGTGCGGATGAATGAGATTGCGCACTCGCCGTTGGTACGCTCGCACTGGGATGTGCTGGCGCAAGCCGCCGCCGCGATGGGCAACGAGCAGGTGCGCAACCGCGCCACGCTCGGCGGCAACCTGGGTACGGCTTCTCCCGCCGCCGATTCCGCGCCCGCGCTGCTCGTGCTTGAAGCATCCGTGCTGGTCAAAGGACCACAGGGCGACCGCTCGATTCCAGTTGAAAAATTCTTCGCCGGACCCAAGCGCAACGCACTGAAAAAAGGCGAGTTGATTGTGGGGATTCTCATCCCCAAACCCCCGGACGGCAGCGTCGGCGTCTACGAGAAGCTCAGCCGCCGCAAAGCGGGTGATCTGGCGGTCGTCGGTGTGGCGGTGATGGCCTCCCCACTCCTCGGAGGAGAGGGGCCGGGGGTGAGGTTGAAGTGGCGCGTGGCGCTCGGCGCGGTGTCCCCCACGCCGATCCGCTCCCCGCAGGCCGAGGCAATCCTCAACGCCGGATATGACGCCGCCCACATCGACGAAGCTGCCGCGGCGGCCTACGGTTGCTGCTGTCCCATTGATGACGTCCGCGCCAGCGCCGAGTACCGGCAGATGATGGTTGTGAACATCACGCGGCGGGCGATTCGTAGAACGCTGGAGTTGTCAAACGCATGGAACTGACCCAGGAATCCCACGCCGCCGCGCTAGAGAGCAACTTGCGCAGTCTGGTAGCGCAATTGCGCGGTATTCCTGAAGTACAACAGGTCATCCTGTTTGGTTCCTACGCAGCCGGACGGCGTGACTTGCTCACCGATTTAGATCTGATCGTAATTATGGAATCACCTTTAGATTTCATTACACGCGCGGCGGATATGGCCCGGCGGATCCATGCCAACGTCGCAGTAGATTTGTTGGTTTATACGCCCGAAGAGATAGAACGTGTGCGACAGCGTCCCTTTTTCCGTCACGCATTGAAAACTGGGCAGGTGCTTTATGAGAAACGAACCGTTGATTGAAGGCCAGCGTTGGCTTACACAAGCGCAAACCGATTTGGGATGGACGCGGTATCTGCACGAAGGCGGCGCATATTATCTGGTCTGTTTCCTGGCACAGCAAGTCGCCGAGAAAGCACTGAAAGCGTTACTGTACGCGCAAGGCGAAGTGTTAGTGATTGGACATTCAGTGCGCCAGTTGTGTGGTCGCGCGGCGGTGTATGCGCCGGTCTTCGGACAACACCAGGATGAATGGGCCATTTTGGATAGCTACTATATTCCAACGCGCTATCCCAATGGAATACCCGACGACATTCCGGCGCGCGTGTACAATGAGCCAGCTTCCGTCAGTGCGTTACTGTTAGCGGAAACCGTGGTAGCTGAAGTTGAAATGTGGTTTGCCGATTATGAATCACGCCTTACGCTTGATGATAGTATAAGGAGTTGCTGATGTATCATGAAATCACACTAACCATCAATGGCGATGTTTACACCGTCGCCGTCCAATCGCATCACACGCTGCTCAAGGTGCTACGCGAGCAAATCGGCATCACCAGCCCCAAAGTCGGCTGCGAGAATGGCGAGTGCGGCGCGTGTACGGTCATCATGAACGGCGTGGCGGTCAACTCGTGCCAGGTGTTGGCGGTAGAAGCGGACGGCGCAACCATCGAGACCGTCGAAAGCTTGAGCAAAGATGGCGACCTACACCCCCTCCAAACCGCCTTCATCGAACACAACGCCATCCAGTGCGGCTTTTGCACACCGGGGATGTTGATGTCGGCCAAGTCCTTGCTCGACCACAATCCACATCCCACCGAAGATGAAATCCGCCACGCTCTCGTCGGCAACCTGTGCCGCTGCACCGGTTACACGCGGATCGTGGAAGCGATTCAGGATGTTAGCAGTCAGATCGTCAAGTAGTCTTTAGTCCGATAGTCAAGTAGTCTTTAGTCCGATAGTCGAGTAGTCTTTAGTTCGATAGTCGAGTAGTCCTTAGTTCGATAGTCGAGTAGTCCTTAGTTCGATAGTCGAGTGACTGACTGACCCAATGACTATATGACGACTGACTACACGACTATATGACTATCCGACTACCCGACTATATGACTATCCGACTACCCGACAGAAAGGAGAGTGCAAATGACTCAACAAACCTCAAATCCCGTCGGTAAAAGCGTCCCGCGCGTAGATGCATTCGAGAAAGTGACCGGGGCGGCGAAGTATGTGGATGACATGGCCTTCGGGCCGGGGTTGCTCTACGGCAAAATCGTCCACAGCCCAGTCGCCCACGCGCTGATCAAAAAGATTGATACGAGCAGAGCTTTGGCCCTGCCCGGCGTCAAGGCTGTGGTCACGGGCCAGGATAACCCCACCCACCTGGGATTGTACCTCAAAGACCGCTACATCTTCGCCTACGACCGCGTGCGCTACGTGGGCGAATCGGTAGCGGGCGTCGTTGCGGTGAGTGAGGAAATCGCGGAGGCCGCCGCCAAACTGGTGGAGGTCGAATACGAGC
>DAOUAQ010000332.1:0-19918 GCA_034433375.1 Anaerolineae bacterium
AGATAATTTGTGAAAACGGGTAAATCTCTTGAAATTATTCATCAATTATTCGATTTTCTTGGCGAACTTGGCGTCTTGGCGGTCAAGAAGGACTTTTTGCAGTAGACTCATAGCATAGATTTACAAAGAAGTCACATAAAAAGTAAAGCGTATTCGTATTCTCTCACTACCCAAATGTTGCAAAGGCGCGTTCCCAGATTTCGTCGTGACCTCCGAAACAAATCTACATCATGCATGATGCGTGAGGCGTGAATTCATCACGTCCCACGCATCACATTTCACGTCTCACGCGCTTACTTCAATGCTCGCAAAGCCAACTGCGCCCCAAAATGGTTCGGGTCGCGTTCCAGCACAGCCTCAAGCGCGGCTTTGGCTTCCGCAGTCTGTCCCAGACCGAGGTGCGCCAGCCCGATAACGTAGATGAGATAGGTGCGCCGCCGCGTCTCCATATCCTCTTCGGCGAAGACGAACTGCGGGACGGAGGTGGCGAAGCCCTGTTTGGCCTGCTCTTCGAGCTGACGGGTGGCATGTTCCAACATCTGCGTGAACTTCGCTTCGGCTTCGTCCGCCCGCCCGAGCGCCTTCAGCGCCAGCGCCTGGTAGTACGGCAGTTCCGCCGACCAGCCCTGCGCCGCCAACACGGTCTCGAAGCTGGTGCGCGCGCCGTCGCTGTCGCCGATAGCCTGCTGCGCCAAACCTAACGTATAGCGGACGTGGGCATCTGACCAATGCAGATGCTTGCGCTCACCGAGGTTGTCGGGATACGGGGCCAGCGCCGTTTGGCAATGCGTGAGCGCGGCTTGCGCGTCACCGGCAGCGAGCGCAGTCTGCGCCAGCAGCCAGTGCGCCATAACGTACTGCGCGGAGATGCGCCCGGTGCCGCCCTCCCACGGGTGAAAGCGGCGCGAGAGTGCGTAATCGAGCGCCTTCTGCGGCTGCCCGGTCTGGTTGTAGAGCGTGACCAGTTCCACGGAAAGGTCGTCGCGGTCGCGCACCAAGTCGAGGCGCTGCTCCAGGCGCGCCAGACGTTCTTCCGCCGAGAGGCCCGTCCGCTGCAACAGTTGATCGAGTTCAGCGAGCGCGCGCCCATCTTGCGGGTTCGCCGCACACGCCGTTTCGTAGCAGACGATGGCGCGCCGGGGATCGTGAAGCACGTTGTAGGCGGCGATACCCAGATTGCGCCAGGGGATGGCAAATGCTGGCGCGCCTTTGACGGCGATCTCCCATTGCGCGATAGCCTCTGCGGGACGGTGTTTGTCGTAGTACAGGTTGCCGAGGTAATAGGCGATGACGGGGTCTTCCGGGAAGAGCGACTGCGCGTGCTGCAAAACGATCATCTCTTCAAGCCGCACGGGGAAACAGTAATCGGTGGGCTGCGCGGAGGCTTTGCGGTACAGCGCGCGCGCTTCGTCCTCACGCCCCTGGCGATGCGCGAAGTAACCGAGGGCATACAGCACCGTCGGGAATCCTGTTGCGTCCGGCCCGACGATACGCGAGAGAACGTCAGTGGCCTCGCCCCATCGTCCGGCGTTAGCATAGTCGAAGGCCAGATCAAGGTAAGCCTGAATTTCGGAAAGCGGATCGGGGACGTGCATCAAATCCACCAGTTCAGCGAGCTGCCCTTGTGCGGCCTTACTCCCTTTGGCGCGACTTTGGAGGATGATCTCGTTGCGCGCCCCCACGTCCAGCGGGTCCAGGCTGACGGTTTCGCAGCAGAGCGCGGCGGCCTCGTCAAGGCGTCCCAGATGGCGTAAAACGGCGGCTTTGAGGGTGCGCGCTTTCATATTCAGCGTGTTGGCGACCAGGGAGCGGTTCAGGTGATCCAGAGCTGTCGCATCGTCGCCGCGCAGGCCGTCAATCTCGGCGAGAGCGTAGTATCCGGCAGCCTGCCAGGCGTAGCTCCAGATGGCTTTGTAGAAGGCGGCGTAGGCGGTGTCGAGGTCGCCCGTCCATTTGAGCGCCTGTCCCAGGTTGAAGTAGACCTCACCGTCGCGTGGGTTGGGATTGCGGCGGGTAAGTTTGTCAATGGCGGTGCGGAAGTGAGTAATAGCCTGCGCGAAGTTTCCACGACGCAGGTGAACCAGGCCCAGCGCATTGTTACAACGCACGTCAGTGGGGTCTTTCGCCAGCGCAGCTTCCCAGTACGGCTCCGGCTCAATCGTCGGATGGCGGTACTGTTCCAGGTGCAGACCGGTGAGGTAAAGTTCCTCGATGGAGTCGAAGGTTTCCGGTGGGGGCGGCGGGGTCTTGGCTTCCGGCAAGGGCGGCTGTTCCACCACCTGCGGCGCGTAGCGGATGATCTCCTGCCCGGCGGCATCGCACACGCGCAACAGCAGCTCGGTCTCCGTCACACCCTCTGGCAACGCCACCTCCGTCACAAACGGCGCATCCGGCGCGAGATTGACAGTCGTATTTAGCAAATTATCGTCTTTTGCAGCCAGAGTCACGCTGGCATTCCCGAAAGCCTCCGTAACCGCAACGCCAATTTTCATGATTCGTGATTCATGATTCGTGGTTTCCAGATTCACCGCCGCCCTCCGGTTCGCATTCTTCGCCGGGCCGATCTTCTGCACCGGATACCAGAACTGGCTAAAGGTCTTGGTCTCGTAGGGTTGCAGCCACGAAAAATCGGGCTGGTTGTCGGTGTAGACGCCGGCCATCAGCTCGATGTACGGGCCGTCGGCGTCGGTGAGGTTGGCCTCCCATCCCTGGGCGAACTCACCCGCGCCCCAGGTGAACATCTTCTTGCCGGGCGCGATGAAGCGATTGGCAACGTGGACAATGCCGGCGTCTGCGCGGTGATCGTAGCCGCCGAAGTGGTTGTAGTTCGTCTCCCACACAAAATAGGACGTGGGCACGGGAATGTTCTTGTACCAACTGATGTCTGTCCCGTCGCCGTCGTTGGAGAAATCCACACCGTAGTAATTGCCCCTGGCGATGGGAAAATGCGCCATTGAGCGCTTCGAGTGGTCGGTCACGACGGTCACATCCGGCGGGAAGAACACCTGATACTGCTCGTGGACGTGGACGCCGACGTTGACCCACCAGAGGAAGGTCTGCACTTCCGGCGTGCGATTGTACAGCTGCACCTTCATCTCGAAGAACGCCTTGCCGGGGTAGAGGCAGATGCCGACCATGCCCTTCATCCGCTGTAAGGGATCGTTCTCGCTCATCCAGACGGTCACACTGCCGTCGGCTTTTTCCTCGATGATGTGCTGCGTGGGCATAAAGGTGGAGGGACGATGGTGCTGCGGCCAGTTGAACTCGATCCCACCGGAAATCCACGCGCCGAACAGCCCGATGAGCGCCGGTTTGACCACGTGCTGGCGGTAAATGAAGTTGTAGCCGGTGGTTTTATCCACCGCCTCGTGGATGCGCCCGCCGATCTGCGGGAGCATCATCAGGCGGATGTACTCATTTTCCAGGTAAACGGCCTGATAGTCCTGCGGCGCGCTCTCGCCGGACAGTTTGTCGGTGAACGGCTGCGGGTACACGCGCCCGCTCGTCCCCTGGTTTACCCGCTTGTCGAGGAACATCGGATTAAGATCGGCGGGCGGCGGGGTGTAGGTGGGCAGCGTGATGATTTCTTCCCAGGCTTTGACGGTGGTATTCATAGTCATTACTCCTGTCTTTGAAAGGTAATAAATGTGTCAAGTTTCAGGTGACTGATAGTTGCTGGTCCCTGCATTAACAGAGAATTTAGTAACGGAGATGTACTGCGCGTATATAGTGGCCTGTAACTGCGCATTGTCAAGGGAAGATAGACTCTCGCGTTGACCAGAAATGCCTTGAGTGAGATCGGATACGATGGTTGCAGCCTGTATGAGAGATAAAGGGTCAGTGTGATGGTAGTCCGCATCGAGCCTACCATTATTGTCTCCCCACCAGGGTCCGCAATCAGTGTCAGCATCGCTGGTGTCGTATCAGAAACAGGTGACATTGTCAACCATGGCGCGCTTCCATCAACACTCCATGACACAGCACGATTATCAACAGCCCTGAGAGGTAAATCAACTTGCACAGGGGCAGGCATGTCGGGGTCAATGCCAAAGCTAATTGTCGGCGGCAGCGAAACCTGGGGCCACTGATAGTAGTAAAGTCCCCGGTAGGGATTAGCATGAGCACCGTCACCTGAATGGAACATTACCATTGTCAGTTGGTTTTGCCAGTAACCTATTCCACCTATGGTATGGGGCCGCTCAAACGGAAACCAGTGCTCACCATCATCCTCAGTGATCCCCAAATCTGTAACCAGCGTGCGGTCAGTTTTATAATGTGGCGAGATGTGAAAGTATGACGCTCCCTCAGTACCGGAAATCTGGATAAAGTCGTCACCGCGATTGGTAGAACGATAGATTTTTTGATTGGGCGATACAAACACAAAAAGTGTACCGTCGTTGACAAAATCTGGTGACGGATGTAACCGGGGAGAATAATAGTTCCCGAAAATCGTCGGGTTATTTTGCCATGTTACGCCCCCATCAACACTGCGCACTAAAACCAAGACATGTTGATCGCCCAAAATGGCATATAGGGTAAGGTCTTGAGAATAACCGGGGGAAACTGAAAAGTCAAGCAGATTCCCAAATGATTTCAGCAACGTCCAGTGGCCGCCACCATCCGTAGAACGATAGAGACCATCGTATGAAGTTCCTACAAAGAGTGTGTTATCTTGAGCGTAATTGGGGGAAATCACAAGGCTGACCGGTCCACTGCCGTAACTCAATGGGATGCTGTTGTACCCGTCAATTTTAACCCAATTCGCTCCGGCATCTGTAGAACGATAAAGATTGGAGCCAAAAATCATAAATATAGTGCGATCAGTAGCGAATTGAGGCGAAAAAGCTAACCGGTTCATCCCCTTACTGGTGAAGGGTAAAAATTGGACGCGCCAGTGCCGTCCAGCGTCCGTGGATTTGAGAATCCAGTTGGTTTCGTACCAGGAAACAGGCTGAATGGCGTAAACGGTTCCATCATTCTCAAATGCAGGAGAGAACACGAAAGACTGATGATCTATGCTTTGTATGTTAACAGGTGGATTTTCAGCCTGTTTGCTCCATGTGTTTCCATCATTCATTGAGCGCCACAAGGCATAAGTCGTTTTCACATAAAGCGTGCGATCAATGACATAATCCGGTGACAGGCCGATTGTCCCTCCACCGTATGGGAATGTGATCTGCCAGGTTTTACCGAAATCACGTGTACGATACAGATTGTTATCGTTGTTCTGTGCAAACATAACCCCGGTCCAAGCAAAGTCTGCCGGGGTATACAGTTGCCCAATATCATCCCGACCAAGTACATACCAGGTTCCATCAAAGTCAAACGAAATTAACAAAGCCCACGATGTGGCGGCAATCAGTGCGATTTCGCCCTCTCCCAGAGCGATAACTGCAATACTACGTAGACGGTTTCCAGATCCCAAATACAAACCATTGTGCGCCGATCGCCATGTCATTCCACCATCTGTTGACCGCCATAGTTCTTGTGTGTCGAAATTAGATACAGGACTGGTTTTTGCAAATAAAGTCTCATCGGCACCAAAGTATGGTGAAAGCGCCAGGTCATAAATGGTAAGACCCGCAGATATCGGAGGATAAGTCACAGTTTTCCAATTGTCACCACCATCCACGGAACGCATTAAATTATTCTTGGCTGCGGCATAGATCGTTTGATCGGCAGAAAAAGTGGGCGATACAAACAGACGCCAGACTTCCGCATTGAGCGGCATTTGTGATGTACGCCAGGTCTGTCCTCCATCTGAGGACAGTTAAATCACATTTTCGGATCCTACAGCGGCAGCAAATACCTTTTGATCACGCGAAAACTTCGGCGACACCACAAAATCATAGGTATAGGGAAAGCTGCTACTACTCCAGGAAACACCGCCATTCGTTGAACGTGAGAGATCACTGTAGTGGGTCAGAAAAACCGTATCCTGGTTGCCGACAACCATTTGAGAAGCCCCACTTGGGAAGAAGCTATTCACAAAATAGCCAGTGGGTGCGAAAGGCGGCACCTCATTGATACTGAAAACAGGCAAGTTCGATAGTAGATTAGAGGACAGTACTTGCGCATTTGAGGGTTGAACGAAAGGGTTGATTAATCCTGAGCAGAGAAGCGTAAACAACATCAGAACACGTGAAATGTACCTGCAAGCCATGCATGTTTTTTGTGTGTGCGACATAGGACATAGACCTCTTAAATTTTGTATGGATACATATACCTCTAACTACGCTCAGAGCAAGCACAATCAACGGAACAGCGGGTCTGGCCGAAATCACCCCCGCGTCTTCATCGGTCCGGGCCGTAGTTCCGCGCGCCCGTCGAAGTACACCGCCACCCATTGCGCCAGGCGCTTGCCGAGCCGCCGCGCGGCGGCGATTTCCTTGTCCTCGCGCGGTTTGCCCGCCGATACCGCGCCGTAGTGCAGGGTGAACTGCGGGCCGGTGTAGTCGGTTACACCGAACGTCAGCATTCCCACGTTCATCATCATAATGAGGATGGACATGCAGGTGAGTTCCGCGCCGCCGCCCCACCCGCCCGACGTGGAGAAGGCGCAACCGATCTTGCCATCCATCTGCCCCCAGGTAGGATGCGCGATGTCATCCCATAATTTCTTCATTTTCCACGAGACCACGCCCACGTAGGTCGGCGTCCCGCAGGCGATGCCGTCGGCCCAGAGGACGTCGTCGATGGTTGCGTCGTCCACGCGAAGTAAGCGCACTTCCATGCTGTCGATGCCCCGCGCGCCCTCGGCTACGTATTCGGCCATTTGCGCGGTGTTGCCGGTTTTGCTGTCGTAGATTATCAGGATTTTGCCCATATTCTCTCCAGGAAATAGCAGGGTTACGGAATGTTAGGATGGGTATTATATGTGGTGTTTTAGGCGCGCACAAAGACTGGGGATAGGCTGGTGTCATCGAAATTTGCCAGGATGCCTAACTGGATACCTCGCCACCGCATCCAGGTTTTGAGGTCATCCAGATGGATGTCTTCTACGTCACGAATGGCGACAGGGAAGACCATGACTTTTCCTTCGACCAGGAGATGTCCAAAGGCGATGTCACCGATCACTGTATCTTTGTAGGCTACTTGCACTCGTTTAATCGGTTCGACAATGAAGTTGCGCAACTTTAGCTCGTGATGACAGGCATTGGCATAGATGCGATGAATGAAGCCTGCGCCAAGAACGTGGTGGACTTCGTACAGTGCGCCGAGGATTTGGTAGGCGAGGTCAGGATATAGCCAATCGGAATCAGGTTCACGGTGCATGTGGGTGACGTTTTCTGGGCGTTTGTCGAAATCGAAGTAGAGGCGGTGAAAGTTTGGCTTGGCGCTGCCGAAATTGAGGAGGAGGCCGACAGGCTTGTTGACCGTCTTCAGGTAAGAGATACATTGTGCTTTGTGGCGTTTGGTAAGTGTTTCGGCGACTTTATTTTCGACGACGACTTCTTGGACGACGAAGAGGTCCAGGCGTTGTACTCCAACGATACGATCTTTGTAGACGATCTGATATTCGTCCTGTTGCGTGCATGAGAGGCCCTGCGACCGCAACTCTTGTATCATCGCGCGCTCGTAGATGTACTCGGGGTAGGTGCGGGAGGTGTGGTTGTAAACCTCGTAGTACGCGCCGATGATGCGACCGGTCAAGTCTTCGTACTTCATCTATGGCCCCCTATAGCAGGATTTTCGGAATGATAGGATCGAAAGAGATTGACAGAATGATAGGATTTCTGATCCTATCATTCCGTAAATCCTGTCCTCTCCCTACGCCTCGAAATGCTCAAACTGTGGCAGATACTCCCTATTCTGCGCCAGCATCTCGTTGACCATGCTCTTGATCTCCGCCAACGAGAGCACCGCCGCCGTCAGTGGATCGCTGGCGATGGCGTGGAAGACGAGGCGCGGGTCGCCGGTGAGGGCCGCTTCGACGGCCATCTCTTCGGTGGCGACGACGACCTGGTTGAGCGGCGCCACCTGGCGCGGCAGCGCGCCGACGTGGACCGCGTGCAGCCCACCCTTGTCCACGTAGATCGGCACTTCCACACACACGCCGTCCGGCAGGTTGGTGATGAGACCGGTGTTAGGGACGTTGCCGTTGAACGAGAAGGTTTCGCCGCCTTGCAACGCGTTGATGATATACGAGGCGTACTCATGCCCGCGTTCCAGGTTGATCTGCTCCTGTCCTAGCCACGCGAGGATGCCGTCCTTCCAGTCATCGGCGCGCTTGCGGTATTCGTCAAGGATGTAAGCGTAGTGGCCGGGATTCCAGCCGGTCCCGTGTGTGCAGTACTTCTCGATGAGGTCCGGCCGTTTGCGGAACCACCAGTTATACTCAGAATTGTGGCCACTGGACTCGGTGACGTAGTAATCAAGGTGCAGGAACATCTCGTTGCGCACCTGTTCCTCGTTGTAGATGGCCTCGTTTTCGGTGATGGCCTTGCGGATGAGCGGGTAGGCATCCACGCCGTTCCACTCGTACTTGGTGTACCACGCCAGGTGATTGATGCCCGCGCAGGTGTAGGTGATCTCGTCCATCGGCGCGCCGATCCAATGGGCGAGCATGTGCGCTGTGCCCTGGACGCTGTGGCACAGGCCGGTCAACTGGATGAAGGATTCGCGCTGCATCGCCCGGCATAACATCGCCATCGGATTGGTGTAGTTGAGCATCGTGGCGTTGGGGCAATACTTCTCCATATCCTTGACGATGCCCAGCATCACCGGGATCGTGCGCAGCGCGCGGAAGATGCCCGACGGCCCGCGCGTGTCGCCGACGTTGGTGTCCACGCCATACTTCTTGGGGATGAGGATGTCGTGCTGCCACACGTCCACGCCGCCGGCCAGGATCGTGACGATGACAGCATCCGCATCCTTGAGCGCCTCCGCCCGATCCATCGTCGCTATCACCTTCGCGGGGCGCTTCCCCTCGTCCACGATGCGGTTGACAGCCCGGTTGATGAAGTCCAACCGCTCGGCGTCAATGTCCATCAACGCCAGCGTCGCGTCCTCCAACAAGGGGAACGTCAAAATGTCGCGCACCAGACTGCGCGTAAAGCCGAAACTCCCGGCGCCGATAAAAGCAATTTTCGTCATAGAAATTTACCTCCAGATGTGATATATGCGGAAAAGTTTAAGGTTGCAGGTTGAAAGTTGAAGGTTGACAGTGATACGGCACTGCGCACCTGCGGATGGTATAGTAGCATGAATAAAGAAAAAGAGCAAAGCTTCTTCACAGGCTACATAATAACCCGAAGGGCTTCGCTCTCTCAGCGTAGCGGCTTCAGCCCTGCGCTCAAGATTACGTTTTACGTTTTAGCACACCATCCCCTGCGCCTCTTTCAACCACCGCTTGAGATAGTGCCCCGTGTGCGACAGCGCCGACTGCGCGACCTCTTCCGGCGTGCCCTCGATGATGAGTTCCCCGCCGGCGTCGCCGCCCTCCGGTCCCATATCAATGATCCAGTCCGCCACTTTGATCACGTCCGGGTTGTGCTCGATGACGAGGATGGTGTTCCCCGCGTCCGCCAACCGCTGCAAAACGATAATCAGCTTGTCCACGTCGGCGGCGTGCAGGCCCACCGTCGGCTCGTCGAGGATGTACAGCGTGCGCCCCGTCGCCCGGCGCGACAGCTCCTTCGCCAGCTTGATGCGCTGCGCTTCGCCGCCGGAGAGCGTCGTCGCCGACTGGCCCAGACGGATGTAGCCCAAGCCCACGTCACACAGCGTTTCCAGCTTGCGCCCCAGCGACGGAATCGCCGCGAAAAAGTCTACGGCCTCCGTCACCGTCATATCCAACACCTCGGCGATGTTCTTCTCTTTGTAGCGCACCTGAAGCGTCTCGCGGTTGTAGCGCGTCCCGTGACACACATCGCACGGCACGTAGACCTCCGGCAAGAACTGCATCTCGATGCGCAGCGTCCCCTGTCCCTGGCAGGCCTCGCAGCGCCCACCCTTGACGTTAAACGAGAACCGCCCGGCGTTGTACCCGCGAATTTTCGACTCCGGCAGCTCCGCGAACAGCGAGCGGATGGGATCGAACGCCCCCGTGTACGTCGCCGGGTTGGAGCGCGGCGTCCGTCCAATCGGGGATTGGTCAATGTTGATGACCTTGTCAATGGACTCCACGCCTTCCAGCCCGTCACAGTCGCCAGCGGGATTGCGGGAGCCGTCGAGGCGTTGCAGCAGGTTCGTGTAGAGCGTCTCCACGACCAGGCTGCTCTTGCCCGATCCCGAAACGCCGGTCACGACGGTGAACAATCCCAACGGGAAGCGCACGTCGAGGTTCTTGAGATTGTGCTGGCGCGCGCCGCGCACCCACAGCGCCTTGCCATTGCCTTGCCGGCGCTGCTCCGGCACCGGGACGCACTTGCGCCCGGAGAGATACGCGCCGGTGTTCGACGTCGGATGCACCAGAATCTCGGCCAGCGTCCCTTCCGCCACAACCTCCCCGCCGTGTTCCCCCGCGCCCGGCCCCAGATCAATGATCCAATCGGCGGCGCGGATGGTCTCATCGTCGTGCTCAACGACGAGCACGGTGTTGCCCAGGTCGCGCATCTCCTGGAGCGTGTGGATCAGCCGCGCCGTGTCGCGCTGGTGCAGGCCGACGCTCGGCTCGTCCAGCACGTACAGCACGCCGGTCAGCCGCGACCCCACCTGCGTCGCCAGACGGATGCGCTGCGCCTCGCCGCCGGAGAGCGTCGCCGCCGCCCGATCCAGGCTCAAGTAATCCAGGCCCACGTTCACCAGGAAGGTGATCCGGTTGTCAATCTCCTTCAACGCGCGCTCGGCGATGGCAAACTCTTTCGCCGTCAGCACGTTGTCGTGGATCAACGTGCGTATCCACGACTGTAGCTTCAAGACAGGCCAGCGGGTGAGCGCGTGGATGGGCTGCTCCAGCACCGTGACCGCCCGCGCGACCTCGCTCAGGCGCGTTCCCTGACAGGCGGCGCATGGCGTCTGGCTCATCACCTCTTCGATCTTTTCGCGGACGAAGTCGGAGGTGGACTCGTCATAACGGCGCTGCAAGCTAGGGATGATCCCATCGTACTTGCGCGTACCGGCCCAGACGCCGCTCGGCCCTTCGTAGTAGATGGGGATCGCTTCCTGCCCGCTGCCATACAGCACGATATGGCGCTGCGCGTCGGTCAGCGCCGTCCAGGGCTTATCGGGCGCGATGCCGTAGTACTCCATCACGCTTTCCATCACCTTCGCGTGATAGCTCTCCTTGCCCTCCGCGACGCCGGACACAATCGCCCCTTCAGCAATAGACTTGTTCTGGTTGGGCACAATGAGATCGGGATCCAGCGCCAGCTTGAAGCCCAAGCCCTGACACGTCGGGCACGCGCCGTGCGGGCTGTTGAACGAGAACGTGCGCGGCTCAATCTCCGGCAGACTGCGACCACACACCGCGCAAGCCAGCTTCTCCGAGAAGAGCACATCCCCTTCGGGCTGTAGCTCCGGCTGCGACGCGCACACGACATCCACAATCAACACACCCTCCCCAAGCCGCAACGAAGTTTCGACCGAGTCGGTCACGCGGCTGACGAAATCACGGTAGGTTTGCAGATGTTTTTCGGCGGTGTCGGGGACGACCAGACGATCCACCACCGCCTCAACGTCGTGGATTTTGTAGCGATCCAGTTCGGGGACGTCTTCCAACTCGTAGACCGTCCGATCCACGCGCACGCGCACAAACCCTAACTTGCGCGCCTCATCGAACGTCGGGCGATGGTGACCCTTGCGCCCGCGCACGAGCGGCGCGAGCACCTGCAAGCGCGTCTGCGGCGGCATGGCGAGGATCGCGTCCACGATTTCCTGGGCGCTCTGGCGGGTGACAGGACGCCCGCAGTCCGGGCAATGGGGGATGCCGATGCGGGCGTAGAGCAGGCGCAAATAGTCGTAAATCTCGGTGACCGTCCCCACGGTCGAACGGGGGTTGTGCGAGACGCCCTTCTGGTCAATCGCAATCGCCGGACTCAGCCCCTCAATCGAGTCCACGTCCGGCTTGTTCATCTGCCCCAGGAACTGCCGCGCGTAGGCGCTCAACGACTCGATGTAGCGCCGCTGCCCCTCGGCAAAGATCGTATCGAACGCCAGGGACGACTTCCCTGATCCCGACAAACCGGTAATTACCACCAGGTTGTTCTTGGGAATTTCGACCGTGATATTCTTGAGATTGTGTTCGCGCGCGCCGCGCACGATCAACTTTTCACCTGTCATGTCTTGCCCCCCCACTTCCGTCATCGTTGCAACAGACCATTATATCATAATTTCACGGAGCGCACTTGAACAGGCGTTCTAACCTACCAGGCCCCGGCGTAGTAGCGACCTTCAGTCGCCTCCGCGCCCAAAGACGACTGAAGTCGTCACTACGCCCCACGCATTGATTGACAATCTGCAAGAGCAGTGGTAACCTAGTATAAGTTTTGGCGGATCACCTCATGAAAACGGAAGGAGCGGCGTTACCATGCACTGGATCACCTCATTGGCTTGTCTTAGCGTGTGTACGTTTTTGGCTGTGGGTCGCTCTTTGGAAAGCGGCATCTGGGAAGGATACGTGATCTTTGGACGGGGCGGCAGCAGCTTCACCCCCTGCGGCTCGAAAGAGACATGGTGGGTAAAGAGCAAAGGCTATAGCAAAGTTGCCGAAAAGCTCCAGGAAGACTATAACAGCATCGCCCAGAAACCCTACGAGCAAGTTTACGCCCGGCTGCGCGGCGACGTCAGCCGCAAGGGGCAATACGGGCGGCTCGGCTCATACCAGCGCGTGCTCTACGTCGAAGAGGTGCTCGATATCCGCCTGAGAAAAGATGATGACTGCGAATAGGTCTCCGTTTTGAGAATCAGCGGCAGATAAAGCACACGCCACCCCGCGGTGATGACCTGCTGCGCAAAGTCGAAGCTGCAAGCATTGGTCGCCGTCATCACGACCGTATACGGCAGCGTCACGGTTCCCGGCAAAAAAGTATGCGTCACGACTTGGCCGGTCGCCCCCAGAGTGCCATCCCCAAAATGCCACATATAATCAACCGGCGGCGTCGCCAGGACTACCCCACCCGTAAACGTGACCGTCTGCCCGCTGGCAGGGCGCACTGGCGCGTAGCTGAAGTACGGCTCAATCACCGGAATACAGCCGGCAGCAATGGCGGCAGTCGTCAAATCGCTGTAGGCCGAAACGCCTGTGCCGGATGCCGTCACCCGCGCCGTGTCGGTGATACCGGTGAAGATGTCCCAGGGGACCGTCACCATCGTTGTGACCGGCGCGGATGCGCCCGGCGCTAATGTCACCAGCGTGGGCGTCAGCGTCGTCAGCCACGTCGCGTTGGAGAGCGTCAAACTGTACACGTCCGTGATGTTGCCGGTGTTGGTCAGCGCGAGGGTGTAGATGACCGTCTTGCCCTCATCGCCGTTGGATATCAGCTCCCGCGGCCAGAGTTGCACGCCGTACACGACATCGGCTGTCGTGCGAAGCGCGGCCTGCGCGTTTAGGGATGGGGCGCCAGCCGATGTCATCGTCACCGTGACTGTATCCGCCGCCCCACCAAACGCAGTCACAGGGATCGTCACCGTCACCGGCAACGTCGCTGCGCTTCCGGCAGGCAGCGGCCCGATTTTCTCCGGCGCAATGGTCGGCCAGCGCGCGCCGGTCAATGTGACCGTGAAGCTGTTCGTCGTCGTCCCGGTGTTGGTGATGGAAAACGTCGCGCTCACCTTCTGCCCCGGCGCGCCCACCTGCTCGGCCACCGTCGGCGCGAGGGCGACGGTATAGCGCGCCAACGCCGCATCCACCGTCGCCTTGATGTCCAGCCGCCCGTAACCGTAAACGTTGTTCGGCCAGCCGCTGCTGCTGCAATCAGTCCAGGCGATGTGGAACGCATTGTCATTCAGCAGTTGCTCGGTTGCCGCAATCTGATTCTTGAGCGCCGGAACCGCCGACCACAGCAGCGCCACCGCTCCAGCGACGTGCGGCGCGGCCATAGATGTGCCGCTCATCGTGCCATAGGTTGCATAGCGCACGCTGGAGCGGACGCTCAGTCCCGGCGCGGTGAGGTCGGGCTTGGGACGGTTGCTGCCGTCCAGCGTCACCGGCCCGCGACTGCTCAGTGAGGCGATTGTATCCGAGCCGGTCGCCAGCGCGCCCACAGTGTACGCCGCCGCATAAATCGCCGGCGGTTCGCGCACCGTCGAGCAACCCGGACCGGCGTTCCCTGCCGAGACGACGGTCATAATGCCGGCCGCGCGCTGCACTTCCACCGCAGCCTGCAACGTGCTCCACGAGCAGCCTTCACCAGGGGTGCATGTCCACGAGTTGTTCGTCACATCGGGCGCTTTGCGCGGATCGCCCTGGGCCGGCGTCCCGCCGACGGGATAGGGCGCGAGGAAGAACTCAAAACATTCCAGGTACGTCGCCGGGGTGCCGTCGCCTTGATTCATATTGCGACAACCGATCCACTGCGCACCGGGCGTCATGCCGATCTGGTTTGTCACGCCGTCATCGCCGACGGCTATCCCCATGGTGTGCGTGCCGTGACCGTAATCGTCGCACGGCGCAGGCGTATTGGCGCCGCACGTCCCACCGCCGCTATGGATGGCGTCGTGCCAGTTATAGTCGTGATTCGCCGTCACGCCATTCCAGCCGCGATAGTGCGGCTTGAGCGCCGGATGCGTCCACTCGTAGCCCGTATCCTGCCCTCCCACGACGATCCCCCGCCCGGTGAAGCCCATCGCCCAGACTTCCGGCGCGCGCACGTAGGTGATGTTCGGCTCGATGGCCGTGGGCGCGAGTGTCAAAAGTACATCGAAGGGGCGCGCGGGCTGCGGCAGGACATTCTGGATGTGTGGGTTGCCTTCGATGCGCGCCACGTCGGACCGCGCCGCCAACGCCTGCGCCAGGTCGGCGTTACCCTTCACCCAGATCAGGTTGACGATGTAATAGGCGCGATGTTC
This sequence comes from Anaerolineae bacterium, assembly GCA_034433375.1. Classification (GTDB taxonomy): domain Bacteria; phylum Chloroflexota; class Anaerolineae; order B4-G1; family SLSP01; genus DSWT01. The sequence continues at coordinate 14,950 of DAOUAQ010000332.1, forward strand.
CACGCCGCGCGCTTCGAGCCACGCCAGGAGCGGCGCTTGCGACTTTTGAGCCGTGCGCCACAGCATCTCGTAGACGTAGCGGCCCTTTTCCGCCTTCGTTTGTAGCCGCGCCGCGCCGCTGAGATCAGCCTGCTCGGCCAGCACGACGAGGAACTCGGCCTCCGCGCCGTCGGCGGTGTGCGCAAGCACCCACGGGGCGATTTTGTCCGGCGCGGCGCGCAGTGTGGCGGAAGGCGCGCCAGATAGGCCGCACAACAGCACAACAAACAAAGCGATGCGGTAGAAACGATTCATCGGCTCACCTCTAAAGTAGTGCTACTTCAACGCTTAAGGCGGATCGCAATGACTCCGCTGAAAAAACCACCAAGTCGCCAAGAACGCCAAGGTTTTTTAATGGTTAGATGAAGATAATTTGTGAAAACGGGTAAATCTCTTGAAATTATCCATCAATTATTCTATTTTCCTGGCGAACTTGGCGTCTTGGCGGTCAAGAAGGACTTTTTGCAGTAGACTCACTATTGGCTACGAAAAACCACGGGCAGGTAGACGGCCCACTCCGCAGCCGTGCGCAGCACCGCCAGCGCCTGGACCGCCGGCGCTTCAAGAACGGTGGCGGTCACGGTAACGACGTGCGGCGTCGCCAGCAGCAATGTCCCAGATGAGGGGATGGCGACGGTCACAGTCACCGGGACGGCGCCGCCGACCGGCGCAAGCGTCTGCGTGGGGACGATCTGCACCGGCCAGGCGCTCGGCGATACAGCTAACGCTACCGTCGCAGGGAACGCGCCGCTGTTGGTCACGGTCAGATGGTGGGCGACTGTCATCCCCGGACGCCCGCTCAACTGCGATACCGGCGGCGACAAGGCCAGCGCGTAGGGGCTGCCCACCTCCGTCACCATCTGTAAGGTGGCCGGCTCCATCAGACCCGGCCAGAATGCCACTACAGTAAAGGTGAAGGTATCCAGCACAGCTTCCGCCGGGATCACCACCGTCCAGGTGAAATCCTGCGCGCCTTCGGAAGCCAGCACCAGATCGCGCCAGACGAGCATCCCCGGCGCGATCAGCACGGCTGCCGGGGTGTGCGCCAACACCGTCACCGACGACGGCAGTGTGAGCGTCAGGACGCCGTCGCGCATCGGCAGCAGGCTGTCGTTGAGCAGCGTCAGCGTGTAGGTCAGGGGAATCTCCGGCGACACGCGCGGCGGCTGAGCCGTCACCGCCAAATCCAGGCGCGACGCCGGCAGCGCCACCCCCAGCCACGCCAACCCGTCGCGCAGGATGGTCGCCCGCTGCGCGCTGTCGGCGACGCCTTCCAGACCAAAGGCCAGGTAGATGAGGCGGCGCGCGCCGTCGTCCACCGCCAGACCCGCCGCGCCCGTCGTGTAGGTGAAGACCGGCGTGGCTGCCGCGTCGTAGGGCGCGATCACGTCCGGGCTGATCTGGTTGTTCGCGCCGTCCCCGCCGGTCAGCGTGGCAGTTATCCCGCTGTAGAAGGAGAGACCGGTGGTTTCCGTGACCCCGGCATTATCCTGGACAAATGCAGCGTGCAGGACGGTGCGGAAAAAAGCGCCGTTGTCGTTCTTGATGTCCATCCCGATGTTCTGCCCGGTGAGGAAGAGCCGCCCGCCGCCATCGAGATAGGTTTGCAGGGTGATCTGTTCGGCGCGGCTGAGGCTGTTGACCGCATCATCGCCGGTGAACCAGAGCGCGCCGCGATACGCCGCCAACGTGGAAGTCAATACCGGGCCTTGCGTCGCTATCGTCCAGCGCGCGTAGGGGATCGCCAGCGCATCCAGCGCCGGTAGGAGATAGGTTTCGTAGGACGCGCCGGCGTCATCGTCCACGACCAGGAGCGCCGGTGTGGGCGGCAGGCGGAAGGTATGCGTCGCCCGTACGCCCTCGGTGATGGCAACGGCGTAGGAACGCGCTTGATGCGCCTCCGCCGTCGCTGTGAACGTGTACACGCCCACCGGCAGTTCCAGCATCAGGATCGGCGCCGCCGGCCACGTCAGCCCCAGGCCCTCCAGGGTGATGGTCGCCGTCAGCGGTTGGCCCGTCCCCAGCTCGGCGACGGCCAGCGCCAACGTTCCCCACGGCAACCGCGTCAAAGCAAAATCTTGCACGGTCGTCTGGCCGATGGTGGTGGAGATGACCGCGCTGCCGTTCACATATCCTAGCAACGAGGCTGTCACCGTGTACGTTCCGGCGTGTAAGGTGAGGGTGTACTGCCCGGCTGCGTCGGTTTGGGTCGCGGATTGGGCCGTTCCATTCACTGCTGTGATCCATGCGCCAGCCAGCGGGGTCGCCGCGCCGGCCATGACGACGCGCCCGGTCAGGGTACTGCTATCTGCCAGTTCCACAAAGGCGGCGGAAAAAGGCCCCCAGAAGCCGTTGGCGTCCTGTCCCCGCACGTAGACGAGCCGGCGTCCGCGCGGCAGGCCCGCCGTCGCCAGTTCGCCTTGTACGGCTTCGGCGGTTTCGTCGAAAGCGCCATCCACCGCCGTTAACGGGACAGGCGTGCCGCCATCCCACGGCAGCGTCCCCAGGTAGGCCTCCGCCGCCGCAAGCGTCTGGCCGGTGTTCTTGCTGTCGGCGTCGTTGAGCGTCGCCTGCACGGTGATGGGCTGCCCGATCAACACCAAGTCCGGCGTCACCGTGACGGCCTGGGTGTGCGGGCCAAAGGAGGTGATATAGGGCGTCCGCGCGACTTTGGCGGCGTAGAGCAGCGCGGCGACGTTCGGCTGAATCAGCGCGTCGTAACGCGAGCAGGCCGGGTAAAAGCCGTCGCTATCCGAGCCGATCTCGAAGGTGTAGGCAGCGACGCCCAGTTCGCCATAAGCCCAGTCATCGGTGGCGCCGCTGGTGGGATATAAGCCGCTGGATTGCTGCGGCGTGTAGCCGTTGAAGGACGCCATCCGCCGACCGAGCATCTGTAACTGCGCGGCGTTGGGCGCGGGCGTGTACGTATCACCCCAGGGCCAGAGCACCAGGTTGCTGTAACTGTGGAGGGTGATGAACACGCCGGTTGTATCGTCCGGCGCGGGGTCGGTATCGGCGGGACCGCGTTGATCGGGGAAAAGGGTGGCGACGAAACTTTGCAGCCGGATCGTCTCACTTTCGGAAGCCGCCGACGGCCCGCGATAGGTTTCGTCGCAAGGGTTGGTGCTGGCGCCCGGCCCGCCCCAGTGGAAGCTGGAGTTGCGGTTGAGATCAACACCATAACTGTCGGCGCTGCACGTCCCGTAAGGATGGGTATTTTTGCGCCAGTAAGCCCAGGGCTGACCGGCCTCATTTTTGATGTGCCCGTCGGGATTGGCGCTGGTCAAGACGTAAATCAGATGCTCGTCCAGCAACCACGTCACGTCGGGATCCACACCGTAGTTTTCCAGCAGGTAGCGCATGAAGACGAGCGCCGTCTCCGGGGTGATCAGCTCGCGCCCGTGGATGTTCGCCATCAGGAAGAAGACCGGTTTACCGCTCGTTCCGGTTGCCTCATTGGTCACACGCATCACCCGCAGAGGGCGGTTTTCATAACTTTGGCCGATAATGAGCAATTGCGTAAAGCCGGGATACGCTTCCGCCCATTGATCCAACTGGGCGTAGATTTCGTCCACGGTGCGATAGCACGGGAAGCCGGGGATCGTTTCCGGCAGCGCCAGGTTGAGGGGCGATTCGGTGAAAGCGACGCCGGTGGACGCCAGCCATGCGGCGTCGGCGGGCGAAACGTAGGCGACCACGTAGCCGGTTTGCGGGTGCTGCGCGTCGCGGTGAACTTCCCATACATCCAGACGCGCCGTCAACTCCGCCAGTTCCTCCGCTGAAGCGAAGGTGATCTGCACGATGCGGCCATTGTCCGGGCCATTGGCTCTGACAGGCAAGGCCGCCGCCAGGGTTATCCCTAGCACAAGAAGAAAAAGCCAGTATTTGCGCATGGCATCCTCCGGGTGAGTTATGGTTATGGGTGGTGGGTGGTGTTCGCCGCCCATGCTCAAGGCATGGACGGCGAACAGGTCGAAAGTGTGAGTCAGTCAGAAGCTCTCATGACCAACGGTAGATAAATCTGGTACAGTTGCACGCCGACGATGTCCGACACCGGGATTTGGCTACAGGCATTGGTCGCCGTCATCACCACCGTGTAAGGCACAAACGCCGTTTCGGGGGTGAATGTATGGGTGACCACGTCGCCGACCGCGATGTCTCCGTCGCCGAAGGCCCACGTGTAGACGATGGGCGGCGTGCCCGCCGTCACCGTCGCGGTGAATGTCACCGTCTGCCCAATGAGCGGCTGCGCGGGCGTGTAGGTGAACTGCGCGCCAGCCACGGGCACGCAATCCAGCACGGTCGTCAAAATGGCGGTCGCTGTGACGCCCGTACCGGCAGCGACGACGCGAGCGGTATCCAGCGTGGGTGCCGCACCGAGCGGTACGGAGACCGCCGCCGTCACCACCTGGGTTTGGCCGGGGTCAAGAGCCGCCATCTGCGGCGCGACGGTCGTCGGCCACACTGCGTCGCTGACCGAGAGCGCGTAGGTGTCGGCGCTGTTGCCCGTGTTGGCGACGGTCAACGTGTACAGCGCCGTCGCGCCGGGTTGCCCGCTGCCCATCGCTAACGGCGGCGACAACGTCACACCATAAATCGCGTTCACCGTCGTTGTCAGCGCAGTGATTGCAGAAATGACGCCATTCGCCTGTGATTTTGCCGTCAGCGTTGTCACAGCAGCGTCACCGGCCATAGCGTTCGCCGGGACGGTCACCGTCACCGGCAAAACAACGCCGACGCCGGCCACCAACGCGCCCGTCGTCGCCGGGACAGCCACCGGCCAGGGACTCAGTGACGTGACAGCGAAGGTGTCCACGCAGTTGCCGGTGTTCGTCACCCGCAGCGCCGTGCTCACCGACGCGCCGGGATCCGCCCACAGCGTTGCCGCCGCCAGGCTCGCTTGCACGGCGTACACGGCCCTGGCAGACGT
>DAOUAQ010000333.1:0-3315 GCA_034433375.1 Anaerolineae bacterium
TTGCCCACCCAGGGATTGGCCTCGTTGATGTACCCCGACGTGCAGACGTGGACGCGGCCTATTCAAGGCAGCGAGTCGCTCATCAGCATCGACAAAGCCCGCGCGCTCATCGGCTTTGAGCCGGAGTATGCGCTCGGTTTGGCGGTCGCACTATAGGAGCGCAAACCACGAATCTTTACGAATTCTGTATTGGGCAGAAGCATATTGCAATTTTAGTACACGGATGAACACGGAAAACACGGATTTCTTAATAGAGAAAAATCCATAGAATCTGTGAAATCCGTGTACAATTCTTCTTGGAGGAATGCTCATGTCGCTGAGAGACGCGGGTGAAGAAGACGCTGAGGCGTTGGCTCAACTTATAACGGATTTCACGCACCTGACAACGACTCCGGCGCAAATGCGGCAACGGTTGGCACGCAGCCGGGGCATCGAACATCCCATCGTGGCCGAACTCGACGGAAAAGTCGTCGGATTCGCCAGTCTCAGGCTTCTGCATTATCTCGGCGAGGATGCGCCTTATGCGGAAATTTCCGAGCTTTTTGTCTTGGAGCGTTATCGCTGTCAGGGTGTAGGCCGGGCGTTCATGGCTGAGTTGGAGACGCGAGCGCGTTCGGCGGGCGCGAGCAGCCTGACCATCCTCACTGCTGCCGATAATGAAGCGGCGGGGACGCTTTATCGGGCAATGGGCTTTGAGGCATTCTCGGTTGGTCTTCAGAAGTGGCTTACCGAAGACCGTCCTTATCGCGAGGTCTGAGGATACAAGGGGGTATGGAGCGATGTTTTCACTGGATTCACTGGGGCGTTGGCTTATCATCATCGGTTTAGGCATCGTCGCCCTGGGCGTGCTGCTGTTTCTCCTGGGGAAGCTGCCATTTATGCAGTGGTTAGGCCGGTTGCCCGGCGACATCCGCTATCGCAGCCCGGATGGCAGTCTGTCATGCCTGGTGCCTATCGTCAGTTCGATTGTGCTCAGTATCCTGTTGACCATCATCCTGAATGTCGTCCTGCGTCTGATCAACCGTCGTTAGATTTTAACCGCGAATCACGCGAATCTTCGCTAACTTGAAAAAGATTCGCGGCGATTGGCGAGATTCGCGGTTTGTTTTTTGGAGAGTACTGTGAGCGTCATCAGACTGAACAACGTATCAAAATCTTACGAGAGTGCGCCGGTGCTGCGTGAAGTCTTCTTCCGCCTGAGCGAAGGGGAGCGCGTGGGCCTCATCGGCAAGAACGGCGTGGGGAAGACGACGCTGTTGAAACTGATCCTGGGTCAGGAGTCGCCGACGGAAGGTACCGTCGAGGTAGATGACGGGATAAAGATCGGCTACTTCTCGCAATTCTCCGAACTGAATGGCGAGCAAACCGTCGCCGAAGTGCTGGATGCATTGTTCGCCGAAGTTCACGCCCTCGAAGCGGCGTTGCTGGAAGTGGATGTGGCGTTGGCGGCGCGACCCTCAGCGGCGGATATGGATCGCCTGCTGCTCCGGCAGGCCAATCTGCTGGAAGAAATGGAGCGGCAAGAGGGGTGGGATTACCAGTACAAGATTGACACCGTCCTCACCCGTCTGGGCTTCAGCGACGCGCACCGCACGCGGCCCATTGACCAACTTTCCGGCGGCTGGCGCAACCGCGCGGCGCTGGCAAAAATTCTGCTCGAAGCGCCCGATGTGTTGCTGATGGACGAGCCGACGAACTTCCTGGACGTTGAAGGGCTGGCGTGGCTCGAGGAGTGGTTCCGCAACTTTCGCGGCGCGCTCATCGTCGTCTCGCACGACCGGCAGTTTTTGGATCGCGTGGTCAACCGCATCGTCGAGATCGAGAACTACCATTTCCAAGAATACCAGGGCAACTACACACAATACATCCGCGAGAAGCCGCTGCGTCTCAAGACGCTCACGCGGCAATTCGAGTACGAGGAGGAGCTGCTGGCGCTGGAAGCCGAGGCTATCTCTGACCGCGATGAAGCCGCCCGCAACCCAAGCCGGGCGCTCAAGCGGCGGCTGGCGAACATCAAGAAGCAGGCGCAGCCGCGTATGGTGGATACGATCATCACCAACGTCTACGAGCGGCTGTACGTCGCCAACGACCTCTGCCGTGTGGAATCCGCCAGCAAAGCCTACGGCGACCAGCTCCTCTTCGACAATCTGACGTTCGACATCCACCGGGACGATCGCATCGCGGTGGTGGGGCCAAATGGCTGCGGCAAGACAACGCTGCTGCGCGCGCTCACGGAAGACGTGAAACTCGACGCGGGGCGAGTGGCATGGAGCAAGGGCGCGGCGTTCGTTTACTACAACCAGGTCTTCGACGAGTTGGACCTCAACGACACAGTGACGCACGCCGTCAACATCACCGGGCTGGCGTATATCGCGCCGCGCAAGCAGGTGAACCGCTTCCTCTCGCTGATGCAGTTCTCGGAAATGGACCTGACGCAGCGCATCGGGACGCTTTCCGGCGGGCAGCGGGCGCGGGTGGCGCTGGCGAAAAGCCTGCTCTCCGGCGCGTCGGTCATCATCCTGGATGAGCCGACGAATCACCTGGACATCACGAGCGCGCAGGTGATGGAGCGCGCCCTGTTGCACTTTCCCGGCGCAGTCGTCGTCGTCAGCCACGACCGGTTCTTCATTGACAAGATCGCCACCCGCCTGCTCGTTTTCGCGGGCGATGGCGTCGTCCGCGAAGTCAACGGCAACTGGACGATATGGCAAGCCACGCAGGGCTAATTTTCTCGACGGACTGAACAGATTTTATCAGATTCACAAACTTGCAACTTTCAACTCGAAATCTGCAACTGTGTTTTAGGAGGCAAAAAATGAACGCACAGGAGTTGGTCAAGAAATTGCATTGGCTCGGTCACGACAGCTTCCGGCTGGACGGACCGCCGATCATCTACTTCGATCCGTGGAAATTGCAGGGCGAGCTGCCCACCGCGGATTTAGTGCTGGTCAGCCACCATCATCACGATCACTGCTCGCCGGATGATGTGCGCCAGATCAGCGGGCCGCAGACGGTGATCGTCGCCAGCCACCTGGCGGCGAAAGAGCTGCACGGCGCAAAGGTGATGCGCCCTGGCGACAAGCTGTCCGTCGCCGGCGTCGAGATTGAGGCCGTGCCGGCGTACAACGTCAACAAATTCCGCGCGCCGGGCAAGCCGTTCCATCCTCGGGATGAACAGCACGTCGGCTACATCGCCACCGTGCAGGGCGTGCGCGTCTACTTCGCCGGCGATACCGACTACATCCCGGAGATGGCAGATTTCCACTGCGACATCGCGCTGTTGCCGGTGAGCGGTACGTATGTGATGACGGTGGA
>DAOUAQ010000334.1:0-14495 GCA_034433375.1 Anaerolineae bacterium
CGTGGTTTGACCAGCCTTTTGTCGAACGCACGGTGAGCAACTTTCTGCTCGACCTGGATCGGGCTATGGAACGCTGGCGGGATGAGTACACCCGTCTGGATGCTGAACGGGAGACGCTCAACCTCCAACTGGGACGCGAGGGCGTGGACAGCAGCCTGAACCGGCGGCGTGTGGTGATCGAGGCGAAGCTGGAGGCAATGCGCCGGGGGCAACGCGATTGGTATCTCTATCGTTACCTGGGCGGTGAAGGCTTCTTGCCTAGCTACGCCTTCCCGCCGGCGGCTGCGGTGTTGTCCTTCGATGACTGTGCGGACGAATTGGCCCGCGACCCGGTGATTGCATTGACCGAATATGCGCCAGGAAACTTCGTCTACTATCGGGGACAGCGTTACGAGATCGTCTACGCGCGCCCGCGTTCCCGCAAAGCGGAAGATGCCGAGACGCCCAAAATCGAACTGGACGTTGCGCCGGTATTGATATGTCCAGAATGTGAACGAGCCTTTATCGGCCCAGACGAAGTGAAACGCGCCAGGTGCGTATGCGGCGCGGATCTGAGCACACAACATCCCCGTCACGGAATGGCGCTTACCGATATGTATGCCCGCGCCCGCGCGCGCATCACCGCCGACGAGGAGGAACGGCTGCGCCTGGGCTACGTCATCACCGAGCATTATCGCGCTGGCGGACAGGCGCGGGTATACCGGGGCGAGCAAGGAGTGACGACAGCATTCACGCTGACCATCGAGCACAACGGCGAAGTACTGCTTGTCAACCAGGGGCAGCGCGAGCAAGAAGGCGATCCGCAAGGCTTCACCCTCTGCCGCAAGTGTTATCGTTGGCTGGTGGGAGAGAACGCAGTGCAAGATCACATCGGCACGGCGAAGGAAAAGGGACAATGCCCGCGTCACGCGCAGGTGAGCGACCTGGAACAACATCTATGGCTGACCCACACCACCCGCAGCGATTTGGTCGTGTTTGCCGTGCCGTTGCCGGATGACATCGAGCCGGAGCCGTTCTACACCACCCTCCTGCACACCTTGCTGCGCGCCCTGATGGTAGCCTTCAACCTGGATGAGCGTGAAGTCGGCGGTTTCCTGGCTCCTGCCACTGAGCCGGGCGGCATCTTCTATCGCATTGTGCTCTATGAAACCGCTTCAGGCGGCAGCGGCGTCTTGGCGGCGCTCAGTGAAACCGGGCGGATGCAAATGCTCCTGGATCGCGCGCGGGAATTGCTGCACGACTACGACCACACCGGCGGATGCGAGCGCGCGTGCTACGAGTGCTTGCTCAGCTTCTACAACCAGCGCGTTCACGATCTGTTGGATCGAACCCTGGCGCTACCGTGGTTGCAGGCATTGAATCAAGTCACGGTGACGCCGTTGCAGGACGACAACGCCGCTTTCACCGTGTTGCACGCACAATGCCAGTCCGACCTGGAGCGCAGCATCTTGCAAGCGATTCGTGATCGGGGACTGCCGTTGCCGGATCAGGCGCAGGTCACGCTGCGTGACAAGGAGGGCGTCCCCGTCGCCAGCGCCGATTTCTACTACGAGCGCGGGCGGATCGTCGTCTTCGTGGATGGCTCGCCGCACTATCTGGATTACGTGCAGTCGGCTGATGCGCGCAAACGCCGGCAGCTCAAAGCGTTGGGCTATCGGGTGGTGGTTATTGAAGCCGTGGCGATTGAGAAGGGTTTGCGTGACCTGGCCGAGCGGGTGAAGTAAATCGGGAAACCATATCGTAGTGGTTGACTATTCTTCTACGCAGGCGGCGCTCAAACAAACAGCGGCGTCATCTCCTGCGCGACGACCAATGCCTCCATCTCCGCGTCAGCCGGACGCTGCGCGAAGCGGCTGGCAGCATCCAACACTTTCGGCAGCACATAGATGTCGCCCACGGTGTTCAGGAACACTTCGGGACGACCAAGCACCCAATGCACGGCCTTGTCAATCGCCTCCTGATCCTCCAGCGGCTCATACCAGGTGGCCCGCGCGCGCGGACGGTCGCCCCAGGGACGGCGACACACTGATTTGATGGTCTGCACGGCCACGTTGCGCTCCTGGCACATCGTTACAAGCGTGTCGAAGTCTGCCGCGTACTGCGGATTCTGGATCAGCGGGTAATTGTAGGGCAGCAGGACGGAATCGAAATCGAAACGCTCCAGGCTGCGCATGTGCATCTGCGCGACGGTGAGGCCGTGCCCGGTCACGCCGAGGAAGCGCACCAGACCTTGCTCACGCGCCTCGATGCAAGCTTCCAACGCGCCGCCCGGCCCCAACGCTACTTCCCACTCCGCCGGGTCTACCAGCGCGTGGAGCTGGATAAGATCAACGGAATCCACGCGCAGCCGTTCAAGCGAGCGATGCAACTCGTCTCGCGCCTCCGGGTAGGTGCGCTTGCCGGTCTTCGTCGCCAGGAAGAAGTCTTGGCGATGGGCCGGCATCCAGGGGCCGATGCGCAGTTCCGCCTCGCCATAGGAGGCCGCCGTGTCAATGTGATTGACGCCATACTCCAACAATACATCCAAAGTGCGGTCCGCCTCGGCCTGCGTCACGCCGCCGAGTGCCGCCGCCCCGAACAACGTCCGGGTGCTCTCGTGTCCAGTTCGACCGAAATACATTTTCGCAATCATCGCTAACCTCCTCATAAATCGTTACAGGTTTCAGGTTGAAAGTTACAAGTTTTGGGAATTGGCTATCGGGCAAAGGCGGTGAAGGGGTTGGTACATGTCAGTTGGTGGATGGTCGCCTCGTCTACGCCGCGCGCGCGGAGTTTGGGGAGGAAGTGCTCGCTGAGGTAGGTGAAGGGGCGTGGCGTCCCCCCGCCGGGCTGCGCCGGATCGTACCAGCCGCGGTCGTGGCTAAGCATCAAGCGGTGCGCGAATCCGGCGTCGAGTACGCGCAGGATACGCTCGATGTAGATGTCGTCTTCAGCGGGATTGCCGATGCCGTCGTATTCCAGCCACGCGCCGCGCCGGGCGATTTCGAGATGCAGGTTAAAATCCGGTTCAGCCTGCGTGTGGATCCAGATGAAACGTTCCGGCGTGTAACCGGCAGCTTCGAGGATAGCCAGTTGATCGCGCACGACGCGCCCGCGGATGGTGTGGCTGCCGATGACAGCGTTCGTCGCGGCGCCGGCCTGCGCCGCCGCGCGGAGAATCTTCGCCTCGCAGTCGGTGATGCCATCGTCGCCCGCGCTGAGTTTGATCCACGCCGCCGGCACGCCGGTCTCCTCGATCTCATCCTGCAACTCCGCCAGCATCCAATCGCGCAGCTCGCCCTCGCCGGCGGCGTGCGCCCACGCGGGAATCCACGGCTCGCGGTAGATGCCGGTGGGCACGACGATGGGGAAGTCCGTCGCCTCCGAAACTGCGCGCACGAAATCGGCGCGCCGCCCCACCCCCACCGGGCTGCACTCCACCAGCGCCGTCACACCCACCGCACGCGCCTTCTCGATCTCCGGCCCCATCAGCGCGATCACATCCGCTGCGGTCGCCGTCGTATCTGTGAGCCTGTCCGGCGGGCGCACATCCACGAAAATGTGCTCATGGGGCAAGATCATCCCCACTTCATCCTCTGATTTCAGTCCTAGCGTCGTCATCAGTCGCGGCATCATAACCTCCTGCGAATCAGCGAATCAGCTTCCAGCTTGCAGCATCCAGCTTCCAGCATCCAGCTTCCAGCATCCAGCTTCCAGCTTCCAGCTTCCAGCATCCAGCATCCAGCATCCAGCATCCAGCTTCTAGTTTCCAGTCTTCTTGGATTGACGCACATGACGGAGAATCACCCCAAACATCGCCAGGTCTAGCAGCAGGCTCACCAGGATGATAAACACCGTCACCCGCGGGCTGATGGACTCGAACAGTTGCCCGATCAGCCAGGGGATGAACATCCCGCCGCTGCTCGCGCCGACGAAAAACCAGGCCGTGGTTTTGCCGGTCGTCGCCATGTGACGCCCGGCGAAGGAGATCATCGTCGGGAAGAGCGACGCCATCGAGAAGCCCGCCCCGAACGTGCCGATCCACAGCGCCAACGGGACGTCAGGCCACGCAATGATGACGAGCACACTGAGCAGGCAGCCAATCAGGTCGCCAAAGAGCAAAACGCGCGGGCGCAGGCGCGCCGCCAGCGGGATAGAAAACAACCGCCCCAGGGTCAACGCCCCCCAAAACGCCGATGTCAGATACGCAGCCGCGGTCGCGTCGCCGAGGCCGGTCGCTTTGGCGTAAGTCGCAATCCACCCGCCAAAGCTGCCCTCTGATCCGACGTAAAGAAAGAAGAAGACGGCGATCAACGTCACCAACAACGCATTGGAATGTGAGGAAGCCGCCGGGGCATCTCCCTCCGGCCTGACGCGGGTCTCTGCCGGCGCCGGCGGACTGGGCAGGCGCAGCAATCCCACTGCGACGGGGAGCATCAGCAGCGCCAGAATCCAGTAAGCCCAGGCGACGCCGTCGGTGATCTTCAGGATTTGCGCCACGATAACCGGCGACAGAAAAGCGCCCACGCCGAAGAAGAAGTGCAGCGCGTTCATATAAGGGCCAACCTTCTCGCCGTGCAGCCACACCAACAACGTGTTGCCGCCCACATCCAACGTTCCCTCAAACATCCCCAACAGCAGCAACACAGCGGTGAGAATCCACAGGATGGGAATCACCGGAACAAGCGCCATGCTGAACGCCATCAACAACAGCACCGTTCCCATTAGCGGATTGCCTGGTCGCCGGTCGTACAGCCGCCCGCCGAAGAATGAGCCAAGCAGGTAGCCAAACGAGCGGGTCGTGAATACGTAGCTGATCTGGCTCAAAACCGCCCCCGTATTGGTCGCCAGATCGGTGAGCGTCGGGCCGAGTGAAGCGGTGGTCAACCCCAACGCGACAAAGGCCGCGCTGTAGCCGACAGTCACAAGCATCCGAGTCCGGTCTGTGGAAACGAAAGGCGGATGAATAGCCATTTCAGTTGTTGGCATTGTACTCCCAAAGAAAATAAGAAATGAGAAAAGAGAAATCAGAAAAGAGATTCAAGAACAATCTCACACCTTATCCCGCATCCTGCTTCCTGCTTCCTGCTTCTTGCATCCTGCTTCCTGCCCCTATGTGATAAGCGTTTTGGGCAGAAAATCCACCCGGTTCATGTAGATGAAGCGGATGCGATCAAGAGTGAAGTCAATGCGGGTGATGCCGGTGTTGTTCATCACAAAGCGGAGGTACGGAAGCAAGGGCTGTCCGAGAATCGTCGCCACAAGGTAATTGTAGAAGATGCCGTGCGTCACGAGAGCGACGTGGTCTTCAGTGTCGCCGTGACGCGCCCGCAGCAGCGCGAAAAGCCGCTCCGCGCGCGGCGGAATCTCGGCGTCATCTTCGATGGGACGATTCCACCAGCCATTTTCGTTGGCGTCGGCCGGCCAGACCAGGTCAGGATAATATCGCGCGAAGTACGCTTTCGTCTTGCCCGGCAGGCCGGTGTGCTCGCCGGTTTCCGGGTCGGTCAGATAGATACCGCCGGCCTCGTGTGCGTCGCGCAATCCCACCAGCGACAGACCAAGCGCACGCGCGATGGCGGTTCCGGTCGCTACGGCGCGTGTCATCAGGCTGCAATAGACGTGGGTGATGCCGAAACCGGCGACGTTTTGCGGATCGCGCGTCTTGTCGGCGAACGCCGGATCGGTCTGCCGCAAAAATCCCGCGACCAGCATGGCCTGCTGCCGGCCTATCGCCGTCAATTCTGGATCGGCGCTGCGCCCCAGGCTGGAACCCGTGTATTCCAACAGGTGGTTGTTTTCGGATTGTCCGTGTCGAATGAGATAGAGTTGCATCCAAGCCCCCTAACAGTCAAAAGTCAAAAGTCGAATGTCGAATGTCGAAAAGACCGAGACGGAGTCCCGGACTTGTTCGACAGCCCTTCTTACCAGCGCGCGACGATAGGGGCGACAGGCTGGTTACAGTATTCGGCGATGCGGCGGCGACTGCCCGGCGATGTGTCCGGCGGCAGGGCGTCGAACGCGAACCAGGCGAAACGCTCGATCTCGCGGTCGGTTGCGCCGGTCAGGGTAACATCGTCGCAGACGAAGACGGCGACATGATCGCTTTTGTGCTCGTAAAAGTTCGTGTAGACGCCCAGCAACCGCAGGTCGCCCAACGTCGCGCCGACTTCTTCGGCGGCTTCACGGCGGATGGCCTGTTCCAACGTCTCGCCGCGCTTCACGCCGCCGCCGGGCAGGTACCACTGCTGCTGATAGGTGTGCCGCACCAGCAACACCGCCCCATCCCGCGCCGCCAGCAGCCGCACGCCCACCGTCACCGGGCGCGTCAACCGCTGCCACAACCGCGCGCACTGATAAAACAAACGAGCCATCCGCATTTTGACGACATCCTGCGCAAACTGGTGAAACTGTATCCGATTTTGGCGAATGTGCAAACATGAAACCCTTGCGAAGGTCCGTAGTCTTCGCAAGGGCAGCTAAGAGGCGATTTGGGGATTGAAAAATGTTTCTATGGATTCGGACAGATGCCAACCACAGCTTCTTTAGGTATACGGTCACTGGTGAAAATACCCCAATGTGGTTCTGGATCGGGCAAAGAGTAAGTCCCATCTGGGTTTGGCTGCCCGAGATGTTTCCAGGGAGCATCAAAGGCTTCGAACACAACGTAGACTACTCGGGTCTCTCGAAGCAGTCGGTAGTATTGAGCTTGATGCATTTGACTGAGGTCGGAGTCGCCTCCTGACGGCAGCCCTACCTCTTTGAAAAAAAGTGGTTTATCGGAGAGCGAGTCCAATGTCTCGAACACCTGTCTGGTCCACTCCACAGCCTCGTGCGGGTCGCGATACCCCGAGTAGTAGGGGTGAGTATTCGGAAAGATCCAGTCTGAGATTGTCCAGAGGGGTGAGTTCTCATAGTAATCGTGAATTTGTTCGGTCGTGCTGACCGGCTTGCCCGTGGTCCGTCTGAGTCTGCCCATCGCCGAAACAAGTGTTCCAAGATCATATCGCTCATCCAAACCCTCGTTGCCTACGCAGTAGCCCAAGACAATAGAGTGTTGTGCAGCCTGCTCGGCTGCGCGCAGTTCCTGCTCATCAGCAGGATCCCAAATGCCCACGATCATATTCTTAAATCCAGCTTCCTGAGCTAAGGCAGGGATATCTAGCAGTTCATCGGGCGCATCTCGGTTAGCATAATTAGAGCTATATGTTACCAGTCCGTTGAACCCAGCGTTGCGGAGCACACGCAGATCTTCACGAACACTTGTTTCGGTCGGCCACTGGGGAGGTGTCGTGGTAGGATTAAAGTCGGTAGGAGAATAAGCAATCCAACACGAACGGGCGAACGCCTCTATTAGGTATTGGCTATCAGTAGACCCGGACGGTACAGTTTCTCCCTCACCCTCGAACTGTATGTCATCCAGGTAAAAGACTGCATCTTGATGGTTGTCATTGTCATTAGCATACCAAGAAAACAAGACAACGGCATTAGTCAGATCTACATCTGTCAGGTCAATCGTGTAATACTCCCAGGTAGACTTGAGCGTGCGTCTACCCGATGACCTGGGCTCGGGGGACACATCTGGACTACCGATCTTGAATGTAACGATCTCGCCCCCATAGCTACCTCGCGCCCAGAAGGTAAGGCGCTTTACACTATTCAGATTACCGGCTTTGAGCACATCGATGCTGCACGCACCCTTCCAAATCTCGTCCCAAGTCTGTTTCTTGATGGATGCAACACAGTCTTGCCCCCCGCCGGTTTCCCGACACCGAACATCTATGATCGTACCCAGACAACGTGGCCACCAGTAGACGGCGCCGCTTCCTCCCCCAACTTTATAAGTGAAGCGATAGCAATCTAAGCCAGTGTGACAGTTGGTCAACCCACTTTCCACCTGTGGAAGGAACCCCTCGCCCTTTCCTGAGATAGGTTGTGGCTCTTCCGCCAAAGCATCAAGCCTGACGATGGACAACGGCTGAATATAGATTTCGAGCGAGGCCGGGAGAGATGCTGTAGAGCCATTGTAAGCTATCACCTTTATCATAGCTATGCAGCTTCCTTCTGTCGGCGCTGCGTATATGATAACTTCACCCTCAAGTGACGAAAGTGAACCACAGCTCTCACCTTCCAGTTTCCATCGGTACGCTGCTGTTTCTGTCGCACCGACCCGAACGAATAACTTTTGCCCAGGCCGTATCGTGACTTCGCCCGCAGGAATCAGTGTAGGCTTTGGAGATGGTGTCAGAGTAATAGGCGGTGGTGTCAGAGTGGACGTTGCTGTCGGGGTGGGAGGCGGTGTTAACAGTGGGACGGGTGTTGGCGATTGGTTGGGAGCAAACGTCAGCGATGGGATGGATGTTGGCGATGAGGTAACCATCACTGTAGGCGATGCTACGGGAGCGGGTGCGCAAGCTACCACCAACAAAGTTAGCGCCAAATATATCTCAAGGTGTGTTTTCTGCACGTTATCCCCCGACATTTTCAACAGAGGTGTTCTTTATACCAGACTGTGTATGGCATAATGCAGGCACAGAACTACTCGACCCGAGATGAGACCGACGCGTTACTTCGCACCCTCAAACTGGATGCTGTCGAGGTAAAAGACAGCCCCCTGTGGGTTATTTACATCAGCGGCTATCCAAAGAAATAATCCGACGGCCTTAGTCATATCTACTCCTTCTAGATCGATAGTGTACTGCGTCCAATCCCTCGTGAGCATGACTTTGCCTGTCGAGCGACCTGGCATAGGAGCCACATCCGCACCTCCAACCTTAAACTCAATGACCTCGCCACCTTGCTCTCCACGCGCCCGAAAAGTCAAACTGTTCACAGAACTCATATTGCCCGCCACGAGCACATTGACCCAGCAAGTACCTTTCCTTACCTTCTCCCACGCACCTGGAGTGCCAGACCCACCGCAGGTCGGTGGCCACCAATAGATACCACCCCAGATGCCCCCCGATTTATACGTGAATTTCAGACAAGTAGCCCCAGCATCGGCAGGGCAATTCGTCTGGCCACTCTGCAGATCAATGAAATCGGCAGGATTGTCGCTGCCCGACATAAAACCAGCCGGAATACCAATTGCATCCAACGCAATCATTGCGCGCTCTGAAGCTACTACACTGATCTCAAGATAGGTCACGGAGGACTCACCATAGTCGTTTGAGGCAACTACGCTCAGAATAGCCATCGTGCCGCCTGGAACGGCATCCGCAGGCGCAATGTACAGTATCGTCTCCCCCACTTCTGATGTTATTTCGCCATCGCCCTGCAACATCCACTTGTAGCTCGTTGCACCCTCTGCACTTGCCCTGACCGTCAATTTATTCCCTGCCAGCACCTCAACCCTGTCTGCCGGGGTCATTATGGGCTTTGTTGGTGATGGAGGTGTGGGAGTGAACGTCGGTGAGGGTGTAGGAGTAAAAGGCAGTAGTGGCGTAGAGGTAAATGTTGGTAGTGGCGCTGTTGGAGTGGACGTCGGCGCTGGAGACGCTGGGATGGAAGTCGGCGATGGTGTTGGTTGGGAACAACTCATTAAGAAACTCATACATAGCAGCATACCTATAATTGTGATCCTCTGCCACGTCATCAAGTCCTCGTTTTTCATCGTGTACTCCTTTATTCTGTGAGTGTAATTTTACATAACTTGATGGATCCATATAGATCCAGCGCTACATTAAGCGTTTTTACTTGATCTGAAATTGGAATCGAAAACACGCAATCGCGAAAGCATTCTATCGATACATGTTCAGCTCCTGGAACATTTATCCAGCATCGCTGACAACTGCACTGTGCAGCATTAGGTCCAGTGAAGAAAACTTGACCAGATAAGTTTGCCCGGTTCTCAACGTCGCTCCTATACAATGTGATGGGGCATACTCTATTTACAGCACCTTCGTTGATGCTCAGTTCAAGATAATCTATTTTCACATTCTCACAGTCTGGTGTCGGTGCAAGTGTTTTGATTGGAGTTGATGTAGATGTTGGGGTAACCGTCGCTGTTGATGTTGGCGAAGGTGTAGGAGAGGGAGTCAAAGTAAGTGTTGACGAAGGTATAAATGTTGATGTCAAAGTTAAGCTTGGAGTGAAAGTTAATTCAATTGTTGCTGTTGGGGTTCCATTTTCCATTGGTGATGAGGGTGACGAGAAAACTACTAAAATACCCACGAAGAGCGCAAGTGCTCCGCCACCAATAAAACTCAGAACCTGTCGTGTTCTATCTTGCAAGATTGGAAATTCTGATGTCTGACCTGAAAGGGATTCAAGGATCCTCACTAATTCCGTCCCAAAGTGTCGACTTAAGGCTGACAAACCTAGTAGGCAAATTAGACCAAACAACCCTAACAAAGCGAGGACGGGAGCAACTGATTCCAACAAATACCGGAGCTGTTCAAAAAATAAAATGATAAGGACACCAAAGAGTACAAAACCAAATAGAAACCATAACCATAGAAGCTTAGTGCCCGTGGAAACCTTGCGATCTGCGCGAGTCACGGCAGGGGATAGGGGTAATGGCGTTGATACATCTTGCGGCGGTTCGATTGGGACTGCCGGAGCAGGTTCACCCTGCATTAATTCACATAGTTCATTGAAACTTATTCTTATCGTCTCCAACGCCAGTCGGTTTAGCGATCCTATAATCTCTGCCCGTTGAGATTGTCTGTCATCATTGTCGCCGAATACTCGGGAGTCGTTGATATTCTCTAGCAGGCGCTGTTGATAGGCCAGCGCGGTACCATAACGCGAATGTTTACGTCCTAACCTTTCCAACAAGCGCCGCAAGCCATATTCGTAAGCATCAAAGCTAAATGTCATCTTTCTCACTTCTGAGGCGATGTGTGTAATTCGGGGTCAGGCACCCCCTGTAAAGCGACCTGTACCAACGACTAATACGCAGTTGGCACCGCTTTGACGTGGTCTGTTTAGTATTCGAGAGAGGGATAAATCACACAAGACGACGAAAAACTTTATTCCAATAATATCAAATATCATATTTTTTGTCAATCCTCAAACAACGTTCAACGTTTCATTCTCTAATATAGCTTCGCCCTCTCCATTATTAACTTGGTCGCCGCTCCACAACCGCTGCATTTCCTCGCACGTCTCCAGCAGGTCGTCCAGCTTGCCCTCCGCTTCGATTTTTCCGTCCTTGAGAACGATGATGTGATCGGCGCGGCGCAGCGCGGGACGGCGGTGCGAGACGACCAGGCACGTCGCGTCGCGCTGCTCGAAGACGCGCTCCCAGAGCGTGTGCTCGGTTTCCACGTCGAGGGCGCTGGAAAGATCATCGAAGACGAGCAGCTCCGGGTCGCGCACGAACATGCGCGCCGCCGCCGTCCGCTGGCGCTGTCCGCCGGAGATTTTGACGCCTTTCGCGCCGAGCATCGTCTCCAGGCCGTGATCCAGGTCGGCCAGATCGTCCTCCATCACCGCCAGGCGGATCGCCTCCTGGATGTCAACCTTGTCCTCCGGCAGGCCCATCAAGATGTTGTCCTTGAGCGACTCGCTGAACAGGAGCGGTACCTGCGCGGTGTAGGCGCTGCGCGGCGGCGTGAAAAAGGCTGCCGGGTCGTCAACCGGCTCGCCGTTCCAGGTGATCTCTCCGGCGTCTTTGGGCAGCAAACCAAGCAGCGCGCGCAGCAGCGTCGTCTTCCCCGAACCGACGCGCCCGGTGATGACGACGAAACTGCCGCGCACCAGGGAGAGGTGAATGTTCTCGACGCCGCGCCCCGTGTCGGGATACTTGTAGGTCAACCCCGTCGCGGTAAGCGCCTCCAGGCGATGCGCGTCCGTCTTGGCGACGTAGGGGATGTCGGGCAGATCGCCGGACATGTGGACGGGGCCGTGCGCGACCAGATGATCCGCCGGCGCGCCTTGCAGCAGGCGCACCATCCGCCCCAACGACACGCCGATCTGCTTGTACCACGCCCAGAACCCGCCGAGCATACCGGTGAAGTCGGTGACGAAGCCCAGGTAGAAGGTGAACAGCGCGAAATCGCCCACGGTGAACGTCCCCGCGCGGATGGCCTGACCGGAGAGCAGCAAAATGCCGCCGGTGCCCAGGTTGACGGCGTTCCAGAAGACCGAGTTGAACAGCTCGCGGAAGAGCCGGTCGCGCAGCGCGGCCTTGCGGCGCACCTCGTTGAGTTCGCGGAGATGGTGCAGCATCCGCTGCTCCGCCGTCGCCACCTTCACTGCCTGCGCCGCGCCGAACATCTCGCCGACGAAGTCGCTGATCCGCCCTGTGGCTTTGCGCAGCGCCTTACGGTAGGTTTCGATCCGCTTCACCGCCAGGTTCGCAAACACGGTGACGACCACGAGCGGCAGGAAAACGATCAGCGTGATGCGCGCGTTGATGCTCATCATCACTACCAGCGCGATGATGGCAAACACGCCGAAGGAGAAAGGGAACACCATTTCGACGATGAAGCCGGAGAACTCGTCCACGTCGCCGCGGAAGCGGCTGATGGCTTCGCCGGGCGAGTCGGGGACGGCGCGCGCGCCGGGCCGATCCAGGATGCTGCTGAACAGGTTCTTGCGCAGCAGCGCGCCGAAGGTGAAACGGTTGAACACGTTCAGGCTGACGTCGGCGAAGATGAAGGCGGCCCGCGCCAGCGCCACCCCCACCACCAGCGCGCTCAAAGTGTACGGATCCAGACTAACCGGCGCGTCGCCGGTCAAACTGTTGAAGAAGGCGCGCGTAATCAGCGCGGTCGCCTGGAAGCCCACCGCGAAGACCATCAAGTTCACCCCGACTAACAACAGCGACCACCAGGGCCGGAACATCATCAGCTTAACCAGATATTTCCAGGTGGGCAGCTTGGGCAGATCATCGTCATGATCGGATGATTTAGGGATTGAGGGATTGAGTGATTTGTTCTTGTCCCCTGTTTCCTGCTTCTTGCCTCCTGCTTCTTGCCTCTTGCCCCTTGCTTCCTGCTTCTTGCCTCCTGCTTCTTGCTTCATACCAGCACCTCCTCCATCCCCGCTTGCAGCAGACTGTAGAACCGCGACTCCGGGTCGGCAGCCAGCGCCGCGCGGGGGCCGTACTCGCGGATGTGACCGCCTTCGAGGATCATAATCTGGTCGGCGCGCTGCACCGTGCCCAGGCGGTGCGCGATGATGATGGCGGTGCGATTCTGCACCAGCCGATCCACCGCGCGCTCAATCAAGTGCTCCGTGGCCGGGTCGAGGCGCGACGAGGCTTCGTCAAGAATCACCAGACCGGGATCCTTGAGGAAGATGCGCGTGAAGGCCAACAACTGCTGTTCCCCCGCCGAAAGGCCCCCACCCCCGGATTCCAGTTCGGTGTCCAGGCCGTTGGTCAAGGATTCGTACCACGTCCCCAGGCCCAGGTCGTGGATCACCTGCAAGATGCGCTCGTCGGGGATCGTCGCGTCGAAGAATGTGAGATTGTCGCGCACGGTAGCGTGGAAAAGCTGGATGTTCTGCGTCACCATACCCACGCGCTGCCGCAGCTCCGCCACCGCCACGTCGCGGATGTCCACCGCCGCGCCGTTGCTCCCCAGGTGGATCGCGCCGCCGTCGAGGTCGTACAGGCGAAAGACAAGCCGCGTCAGCGTCGTCTTACCGCTCCCCGTGCGTCCCAACAGTCCCAGCACCGTGCCCGGCGGCAGCGAAAACGAGATATCGTGCAAGACAAGTTCCTTCTCGGTAGGTCCGGTGGCTAGTTCCGCCTCCTCCCTCTTGCCTCCTGCCTCTTGCCCCTTGCCTCCTGCCTCTTGCCCCTTGCTTCCTCCCTCTTGCTCCTTGTCTTCTTCCTTTTTGAATGGCGCCGCGTCATCATACCCGAAGGAAACACCTGCGAATTCCACCGCCAACGGCCCGCCGGCGATATGCGCGTCCGTCGCCGGGAGATTCGCCCCCTCCGGTATCTTGCCCGTGATAGTGAGCAACTCGCGGATGCGGGCGATGCTCGCGCCGGCCTGTTGCAGGCTTTGCATCTGGCGGGTGATGCGGTTGATGGGCATCATCAGCATGTTGCTGTAGTAGAAGATGATGTACACCGTGCCAATGGTGATCGCACCCAGGCGGAAGAGATACGCGCTCATCGCAAAGGCGACGGCATTGCTCGCCGCGAACAGGAACTCGATCAGGTTGAGCATAATGTTGAACATCAACACGGCCTTCAGCGTCTTCTGCATCAGCGCGCGCATCAAGATGAAAAAGCGGCGCATCACGTAAGGCTTGGCGCCAGAGGAGCGGATGTCTTCCGTGCCCGCGAGACGTTCCTCGAGGAAGCCAAATTGCTCGGCGCTGGCTTCGCGTTCGGCCTTCCAGTGCGGCTCGGCCATATCGCGCATCCGCCACAACAGCGCCAACGCGATGGCGGCAAACACGCTCAAGGCGAGGCCCACGCGCCAGTCCTCGCGGAAGAGGAAGAACAGGACGCCGACCAGCAGCAGCGCGTTGCCGAAGACCTGAATCACGAACTGTGAGAAGAAGTTGGAGAGCGCGTTGATGTCGCCTTCGATGCGCTCGATCATCTC
>DAOUAQ010000335.1:0-8745 GCA_034433375.1 Anaerolineae bacterium
TTTTCAGAGAACTGCGTAAGTCCTATACAGATGGTGCAGAACACAAAACACGGTTAGATTTCAGTCTGTCACACTATGACGCAACGGGGCCACAATCCAATATAAGATGCTACGGTAAGATTATACAAGATAATCGTGAGAAAGGCAAGTTCTCAAATATGCACTTTCGCATTGCACTGAGGTCTGAACGCAGAACGCACCGGTACGTTTCACTTTCGAGGAAAACCGCTATACAGACCTGACAGGTTTTCTGAAACCTGTCAGGTCTGGCGCAAACTTGCCTCAGCCCCGAAATACATTCTATGATTTTGCCTCAGTTGCACATACTTCTGCGTTGTGATACAATTACTTTAGCTAATTCAAAGTTGATTTTTTGCCTGGTTCTATCTCTTCATAAGGACAGGGCAAGCTGAGATGGGAGGGAATACTCAGTGGAGTATGCACATGTGCCTCCAACGCAAATCGAACGTTGGGCCGCCGTGATCCAAGAGCGTGGCCTGGCGGATGTGGCAATCCTCCTCCTGGATGTGCTGCAAATTTGGGGATTTGTCGGCGGACAAGTCCTGTGGATGCTGGCGCCATTTGTAGGTAAGCAAACACTCGCGCCGTTCGCCGAGGCTTTGGAAGAACCGGAGACGCTCCGGCAACTCCAACGCTATCTGCGCGAGGCTGAGGTACAGTGACCATGAATCAAACCCTGATGCAACTTCTGGCCCTGGGATTTGTGCTGACCGGCGCGGTCCTTCTGGCGCTGTATGGCATCCGTTACCGGAGTAGAGCGCCCGAAATACGCGCTTATCCTGTCTTCCGCTCGCTGGCGGACGAAGTGGGGCGCGTGGCCGAGGAGGGCGCGGCCATCCACGTCGCGGCGGGCAACGGCAGCTTGATCGGCGACGACGCGATGACATCGGTGGCGGCCCTGCACGGGCTGCACGCGCTGATTGACTTATCCGCCGCCTACGATACGCCCCCCCTCATCACCACGAGCGATCCCACGCTCTACCTGCTGGCGAGTGAATGGATGCGTCGCGCCTACGCCCGCATCGGCAGCGCCGACCTCTACCGGCCGGCTTCGGTGCAGTTCACGGCGGCTTCACCGGCGGCCTATGCGGCGATGGCCGCCACCTATCTTGCCGATGGCGGCCTCGGCTCGAATATCGTGTTGGGTGCTTTCACCCAGGAAGCCAGTCTGTTAACCGCGGCGGCCGAAAGGCGCAACGTCCATTCTGCCGGCGGGACAACGTCCCCTGAAGGGCTAGGGGCGCTTTACCCCGCCCTGGGCCAGGATCAATTGTTGGTGGGTGAGGATATGTTTGCCGGTGGAGCCGAAGTCTCGCAGCGTTCCGCCGACTTTGCCAGCCTGGGGGCGCAGGATATGCTGCGCTGGCTGGTCATCGTCGGGATTGTCGTCGCAGCTCTGACCTCGCTGTTGGGATTAGGGGGGGCATAGATGTTCAAGCGCTTTCTACCGACCATCGTTGCTATGCTCGTGGGCCTCCTCGTCCTGTTGGGATACCTGCTGCCGGTTGAATTCCTCGTCCTGTTGCGCGATTTTTTGCTGCGTTGGGCGACCGTTTTGGCCGTGTTTGCCATGATCCTCGCCTTCTTCAGTTTGCTGCGCGTTCACTTTCTCCGTCTGACGCGAGGGCGAAAAAACAAGATTGCCAGTCTGCTGGTCATCGTATCGGCGTTGGGAACTTTGGCGCTGGTGTTATGGCAGGGCGTCGAGGGGAAGTGGACGCAGCCTGTGCTCAATTGGATCCTGGTCCCCGGCGAATCGGCGCTGCTCGCGCTGACTGCCGTGACGTTGATTGTCGCCGGGATGCGCATTATGCGCACGCGGCGCACCATCGGCGGCGTTATTTTTGTGATTGCGGCGGCGATCGTCTTGTCGACGACCGTCGCCTATAGCTTTTACCCGGATATCCTCGCCGCGCTGCGGCAAGGCGTTGACACGCTGGCAACGGCGGGGATGCGTGGGCTTATGCTTGGAGTGGCCCTGGGCGTCACGTTAACCGGTCTACGAGTCATCCTCGGGTTTGACCGCCCACATAGTGATGAGTGAGTTGGAACATGGTCCGTTGTCCAAAATGTGGCAAGATGAATCAAGATGGCAGCCGCGTCTGTAGCAACTGCGGGACGGCGTTATCCCAAAAGAGCATACCGGCGACAGGCAGAACGCCCGAATCGGCGGAACTGCCCGACTGGTTGTTCGAACTAAACGAAGAACCCGCTGCCGCACCGGTAGCCTCGCCTCTCGTCGAGGAACCTGCATCCACTTCATTGCCGGATTGGCTGTCTGACATATTGGGCGAAACTCCGGGTGACGCAGAACAAACCGAGGGTGCAGAAGAAACGCTCGCGCCTGCCGAACTTCCTTCATGGCTTTCTGATTTTGCCGAGGAAACGCCCACGTCGGCAGAACCCCCGGCGATCGAGGAAGCATTGCCGGATTGGCTCGCCGGCATTGCCGGAAGCGCACCCGCAGCAGCGCAAGCATCGCCGGCCATAACAGAATTGCCGGATTGGATTTCCGGTCCTGCACCAGAAAAACCTGCGCCCGCTGCGCTAATCGTAGAAGAGGCGCCTGCGCTGTGGGATTTTGAGGCGTCGCCGGCTTTCGCGCCGGAAGTGTATGCCGAGATGCCGGATTGGCTACTCGCCACGGCTGATGCGCCAGCCGCGCTGGAGCCGCAGGGCCTGGCCAGCCTGCCGTCCTGGCTGCTCGCTACTGCCGACAAAGCTGCTCCGCTCGAAGAACCTGAGGCGCAGCAACTCCCCGCCTGGCTGTTGCAAGGCGCTGAAGAGGTTCGCACGCCCTCGCGCCCTAAACCGGCGGACGTCCAGGCCGTTTCACGCCCTGCGCGTGAAAGCGCCGCGCCGCCAACGCGCCGGCCCCCGGTCTTCACGCCAGAGCCGGCGCAGCCCGCGCCCAGCGCGGAAGCCGAGCCGGATTGGCTTTCCGGGATCCTGGTTGAAGAACCCGAACCTGCGCCCGCGCAACCAGCACCGCGCGGAGAAGCCGAGCCGGATTGGCTTTCCGGGATATTGCTTGCGGAACCCGCAGCCACACCGGCGCCGCCCGCGGCGCCTCAAGAAGCCATACCGGATTGGCTTACGGGGATAATGGCCGAGGAACCCGCAGCCGCACCGGCGCCGCCCGCGCCGGCTGAGGGAGCCGTACCCGACTGGCTTTCGGGGATATTGCTTGAGGAACCCGAAGTAGCACCGGCGCAGCCCGCGCCGACTGAAGCAGTCGTGCCCGACTGGCTTTCGGGAATCCTGCTTGAAGAGCCTGTGCCTGCGCCGACACAACCTGCGCCGACCGAGGAAGCCGTGCCGGATTGGCTTTCCGGCATATTTGTGGAGCAAGCCGAACCCATCACGGCGCAACCTGAACCGGCGCTGTTGGGAGAAGCATTGCCAGACTGGCTGGCAGGCGTCCTGGTGGATGAATCAGCGCCGGTGGCTTCTCCGAAAACTCCTCCCCAGAAGGAAGAAACGCCGGATTGGCTCAGTGCATTGACAGCCGAAGCCGCTTCTCCTTTTGTGGAAAAGCCGGGCGCTCCGGTTGCTCCCGTCGTAGAGGAGACTCCTGATTGGCTCGCTGGCTTCGGCGTGGAGGAACCCGAGCGGCCGGCTGTTGGTCAAGCTGCGCCAGCAGTTTCGAGTGCGCCGCGCGCCGCGATGCCGGATTGGCTCAAGGACATCACGCCGCCCTCCGAAGTCGCTGCATTGAAGCCTGTTGCACCGGCCTTTGTTCCAGACGAGAGCGAGGCTGCCGGCGCCGTAGAAGATGTCGAGTCGGCGCTATTTGGCGAATCTGAAGCGCCGGCGGCTGCCCTTGAGGAAGGGGCAATGCCAGATTGGCTGCGAAACCTGGCGCCAACTGAGCCGGGCCAACCCTCTGTCGAAGAGGAAATTCCCCTCGAAGACGAGACTATAGTGCGGGCCGAAGTGCCGGTCTGGCTCCAGGGTTTACGTCCGCCGGGAACCGGTCCATTGCCCCCACTGCCCGAAGTGGAAACAAGAACCCCAGAAGCGCCGGGTGGAGAAGGCCGATTGGTGCGGGCCGAGATCCCCGATTGGGTGCAGGAACTGCGCCCGGCCATGACCGCCGGGCGGGAGGGCGCCGAAAAAGCCCTGTTCCCTGAAGTGACCGAAAAAGAAGGTCCACTTGCCGGTTTGGTGGGCGTGCTGCCGGCCGGACTTCTTGTTGACATGCCGGCGGATTTTGAGGCGCCGCCTGGCCCGGTGATCCCGGAATCGGTCATCGCGCAGGCGCAGCTCTGGCAAACCCTGCTCGAACAGCCCCGTGGCGTCAAACGACCGGTAGCGCAGCAGCGTGTCCGTCCTGGTGAGGGCGAAATGGCGACGCGCTGGCTCGTTACGATCGTGTTAATCGCCGTCACCATCCTGGGACTGCTTCTAAAAGGCGCAGGAATGTCGCAGGCGTTCAGCAAGCCCCATATCGAAAGTCTCGCCAAGGCTATTCAAGCCTTGGAATCAGGCAATACGGTGATTGTCGCCGTCGAGTATGGTCCTGCCGAAGCCGGTGAAATGACCCCCATCGCCGAAGCCCTCGTCGAACATCTGAGAAACAGGGACGTCAATCTCGTGATGGTGAGCACGCTGTCTGAAGGCGCGGGACTGGCGCAAGGGTTACTGGCTGCCTCCGCTCAAACAACTTCGCCGGCAGAACAAGCCGTCTACCTGCCTGGTTCGTCTAACGGCGTCGCCATGTTTATGCGCGAGGGTGGAGAAGACGCCCGCTTGCTCGTCGTTTTGGCTGGCCGGACGGAGCGCCTGCGATGGTGGGTGGAGCAAAACAACGCCTTGCGCCCCGGCGCTGCGTTGCCGCTGGGCATTGGCGTCAGCGCCTCGGTCGGACCGCTGGTGTCGCCCTACCTGGAAACCCCGGCGGTGAAGGGATGGCTGGTGGGGTTTCCCGACATGGTGGCCTATCGTGAATTTCGGGGTATACAGAGCGACGATTCGCTCAGCAGCCAACTGAATGCCCTGATGTTGACCCATTGGGCCGCTCTGGGCTTGCTCATTTTTGGCCTGTTGTACTACGTAGCGCGGGGCAAGAAGGGGGCCGCTTAGTTCGATGGAATACACAGTGACATCCGAAATGATAGGCTTAATCGTAGGCGCGGCGCTTACCTTGATTATCTTCAGCTACCTGTTTGGCGACAACATCCTCTACCGGTGGGTACTGGCTTTGTTGGTCGGCAGCGGCGCGGGCTACGTGATGGGAATCGCTACACGTTTTCTCTTCGTAGATTGGCTAGGCCAGGCGCGCACTGCCGAGAATCCGCTCGTGAGAATCTTCTATTTTATCCCGCTGTTTTTAGGGATATTATTGCTCCTCAAAGGATTTACCTCCTCCAAATTGCTAGGACGCTTCGCAGTTCTGGGGAATATCCCGATGGGATACCTTCTGGGAACGGGAGCAGCCGTAGCCATTGCCGGCGCGTTGTTGGGGACCCTGTTCCCGCAAATTCAGGCCACGGGCAACGCCCTGACGTTGAACGGTTCCCTCTGGAAACTGCTGCAGGGTGTGGTCGTGCTGGTTGGGACGGTGACGGCGCTGTTGGTCTTCTCGCCTAAGGCCAGGAGCCATGAGGGAGAACGAAAATCCGCCGCGGTATGGCTGCACCGTATCGGCCAATTCTTTATCATCGTGGCTTTGGCGGCGGCTTTTGCCGGGGCGATCACGTCCGGTTTGACGCTGTGGGTTGAGCGCTGGTCAGAATTGTTCGGATTGGTATTTTCTTTCATAGGGAGCTGAGGCATGGCAGACGAGCGCACCATAGAATCTATCCTCATCGCCGATTGCGGCACAGTCTTCACCAAGCTGCTCCTGCTGGAAAAAGTAGAGGACAGTTATCGCTTCGTGGCGCAGGCTGAGACGCTCACAACCATGAACCCACCCTGGAGTGATTTAGGGGTTGGGGTGGTGCAGGCGATTGAACAGCTAGAAACAATCACAGGACGCACGTTCTATGCGTCAGGACGTCTCATCACACCGCAGCAAGGTTTGGAAGGCGTGGACGCCTTCGTCGCAACCCTGAGCGCGTCGGAGCCGTTGAGCCTGGTGATCGCCGGACTGGTGCGCGAGATGAGCCTCGAAAGCGCGCGACGCGCAGCCACCGGCACGTATACCGACATCAAAGCGATCCTGTCGCGCGAAGGGAGCCTCAACTCCCCGCAAGAAACGTGGTCCCGCACCATACGCGACATTTCTCCCGACGTCGTGCTGCTGGTGGGCGGCGTGGATGGCGGGGCCAGGCGTCCTGTCATGGAACTCGCCGACGCCATCGCGTTGGCGTCTTCGATGCTGGAACAGCATCAGCGCCCTACCGTGCTCTATGCCGGCAACGCCGAGCTGCGTCCCCACGTCACGAAACTGATGGGCGACATCACGCGCGTCGAAGTCGTGGATAACGTCCATCCGACCGCCGATACAGAACATCTCGGACCGGCGCAAAATGCGCTGGAACAGTATTACATCGAAGAACGGATGAAAATTGCTCCCGGCGCCGATACGTTGGTGACCTGGAGCCGCCTTCCCCT
Organism: Anaerolineae bacterium; assembly: GCA_034433375.1. GTDB lineage: Bacteria > Chloroflexota > Anaerolineae > B4-G1 > SLSP01 > DSWT01. The sequence goes on from DAOUAQ010000335.1 coordinate 6,580, forward strand.
CTTGCCTACGGCGACAGCTTTTTCGCGGGTGGTGGACTACCTCTGCCGCCGTGAAGAGCATCCTGGCCGCGGCGTCCTGGGCGTTGATGCCGGCGCAGCCACGACGACCGTTGCCGCGACCTTCGATGGGCGGTCCTATATCACAATCTATGAGAAGGGCATTGCGTATGGCCCGCTGGAATGGATCAGAGAGCACGACGTCGCCTCTTTGCTGCGCTGGGTACCGGAAGAGATGGAAGAAGAGGAACTGTTGACGCTGCTCTATAACCGCGAACTGCGTCCCTGGACCGTTCCGCAAGACCCGCGTGAATTGTGGGTAGAACAGGCCATCGCGCGTGAAATGCTCCGCTCGGCGTTGGCGGTGGCGTTGCCAACATGGGATGTCGGGAAGATCGGCGCTTCGTCGGGGATGATGCCGCACGTTGATCCGATCCTCATCTCCGGCGGCGGATTGGTGCACATGCCGCGCCCCGGCCAGGCGCTTTTGATTGCGCTGGACGGTTTGCAGCCGACCGGTATCTCCACCATCCTGCTAGATGTCAACCGGGCTGCGCCGGCCCTGGGCGCGGTCGCCGGTCTCAAGCCCCTGGCGGCAGCCTCGGCCCTGGAAGCCGGGACGCTCATTTCCCTCGGCACGGTCATCTCGCCGGTAGGCAAGGCGCGTCCGGGCGAGGTGGTGCTGCGGATGCGCATCGCGTATGAAGACGGCGGCACATTGGACGTCGAAGCGCGCTATGGTGATATCGAAATCTGGCCGTTGTTGCCGGGGCAGAGAGCCAACCTGGAGTTGCGGCCCAACCGCCGCTTCGACGTGGGATTCGGCCCTGGCCGCAACGGCAAGGTGCAGGCCATCGGCGGGTTGGTTGGCCTGGTGGTGGATGCTCGCGGGCGTCCCCTGATGTTGCCCGATGATCCTGATCGCCGTCGCCGCACGCTGCACGGATGGATTTGGGACGTGGGAGGTTAAGATGTTTATATCCTACAGCATTGCCAATCCATTGACAAGAGTGCGGATTCCCCGCCGTTTGCCGCGCCCGGGTCAAGTGTTGGTCCATTCGGGAGACCATGTGGAACCGGCGCGCGTCATCGCGCAGGCGGTCGAACCGGCTGATTTTCGCATCATTGATGTGGCGCGTGAGCTGAGCGTCCCGCTCAAGAAGGTCAAATCATATTTGAAGGTCAATCGCGGCGATACCGTCGCAGAGGGCGACATCCTGGCCTCGCGCGGCGGGTTTGGCGGGCAGGTGTGTCGCGCGCCGATTGCCGGCTCCATTGTGGGCAGCGGGCGCGGGCGCTTGCTGTTAGAGGCTGACCCGCAGGCAGTTCATCTCACCGCGTTGGTTCCTGGTCTGGTGGCAGAGGTTTTACCGGACGAAGGTGTAGTCATCGAGGCGATTGGCGCGTTTATGCAAATGGGCTGGGGGAATGGGAGAGAGGCGTATGGCGCACTGCGGGTGGTGGTGCGCGCTCCGCGTCATCCTATCCGCCCCAAACATCTCGACGCAGCTTCCCAGGGGAAAATTCTGGTGGGAGGATCCCTGCAGGATGAAGAAACGTTAGAGCAGGCCATCGAAATGCAAGTGCGTGGGATTATCGTTGGTGGGGTTTCTCCATCTATCATTCCCCGCCTTGAGGCCATGGATTTTCCTGTCGTAGCGACGGAGGGCGTTAACGCCGCGCAGATGTCACAGGCTTTTTTTGATCTGTTGCGCTCGTTGGCGGATCGTGAAGCCGCCGTCAGTGGACGATTGCAGTACCGCTGGCGGATTGAGCGCCCCTACGTTTTTGTGCCGATGCCGGCGCAGGCTGGTCAGTCCATCAAACCGGAAGCCCCGCTGGTGGTGGGGAGCCGGGTGCGGGTCTTGCGCGGGCCGTACACCGGCGCGTCAGGCGTCGTGTCGGATATTCCCACGGGCATGATCCAATTGGAAACCGGCGCGCGCCTACCGGGGGCGCAGGTAGATTTCGGCGGCAAAGAATTCGCCCTGATCCCCTTCATGAACCTGGAGCGTCTACTTTGACCTGCAACGTAAAGCGTAAACCGTAAACCCCTCTTAGAGCGTGTCTGAAAAGTATGTGATATAGTGTAGGATATGAAGCGCAAAGCATATCCTACGGATTTGACAGACAGTGAATGGGCGATTCTGGCCCCCTTGATTCCGCCAG
>DAOUAQ010000336.1:0-57247 GCA_034433375.1 Anaerolineae bacterium
GCCAAACGGCTGGAGGACGGCGCTTGGCCTACCGGCATCGCCGGCGGAACCGAAACGACCGGCGTGTACGGCTACGTTGCCGGATACCGGCGGCTGGCGCACTCGCGGTGGGGCTGCCGCTCCAACACCACCGGCAGCCTGCTGTGCCTGGCGCATCACCCGGAACGGCGCAGTAGCCTGGAGGCTCGCCGCGCGCTCGACCTGCTGCTGGGACGCGAGACGCGCGAGGCGCAGAACGTGGGGTTGGAAGTGGCGCGGCTGGTGGGCGCGGAACCCACACGCGGCTTCTTCACCTTCTTCGCCCGCTTCGATCTGGCGCTGCTGCTCGACTTGTGCTGGCGAGTCGGCGCGACGACCGACGACGCGCGCGTGACCGATCTGGTGGATTTCGTGACCGGTCTGCGTGGCGAGTATGGCCTGTGGAGCTATCCCGCGCAGCCGCAGGTTTCGCGTTGGGTCACGTTCGACCTGCTGCGCTCGCTATCCAGGCTCCAGGCCGCAGGAGATTGGATAGAAACGGAACCACGCACACCCTTCCAGCCGTATCCTGCACGGCGAAAGCGATTCTAAAAATGTGGATACTGGTGTAACTTCGGCGTTTGTTTTGATCGAAAGCGACTTTGATTTCTGACCGTGCCCGTCGATGCCTGAGACCACGGTGGCGCGGTCGGAGACCGACCACAGCTTCGAGAAGTTATACTCTTACGAATTCTTAGGACTTCTCTTGAACGATCACGGCAACGGGGAAATGGTCACTGAAGCCGTTCCGGTTCACCGGTTCCCCCATCCCCCCAAACCGTATAGGCGTTGAGTAAATGCCGGCGCCAACCATCTCAGGAAAACGCAGGATCGCTGCGGTGTCTTGCAAGACCCGGATGGGCGCATTCTGGTTCAGCAGATTTTTGTCGGCGAGAAACTGATCGAGAAGGCACGGTACATTGTCGTAATAAAACGATGCCAGGCCCTGTCCCATCAAAGGCCACATCAAGTTGAGAAAAAGAGCGTTGCGCGCTCGCGTCACTTTGGTCCGGCTGCGGGTGCTGAGTGCATAGTCTTCCAATGACCGGTCAAAGGGTTCGTCGTTGAAGTCCCCCATCGCCAGGACGGGCGTACTGCTGCCGACCACTTCCCAGATGCGTTCGTGGAAGTAAGCCAGGGTCTCGCCGGCAATGGCGCGATACACCTGAGAATTCGTCTCATCGCCCAAACGCGAGGGCCAGTGGTTGACGACTACGACGAAACGTCGCCCCTGCGGGGTGAAGAAGTTTACCTGCAGAATGTCGCGGGTTGCTGTGCGCCGCATCACGAAGTGGTTGAACTGGGCTTCAACCGTGAAGAGTGTGGCGTCGTAGACGATGCCGACGTCAATGCCGCGCTGATCGTCGGTATCGTGATGGACGATGGCATAGGTGCGTCCGAGCGACGCCAATGCCTCCACCAAAAGCGTCATCACGTACTCGTTCTCGACCTCGCCGACGCCCAACAGATCCGGCCCGCGCCCTCCGTTCATCTGCCGGATGATGGATGCCAACTGCTGCACTTTGCGGTTCAGTTTATCCTGTGTCCAGTCCTTAATGGATGCGCCAAGCGCGCGCTGGATTTTGTCGCTGCGGCGCGGCGACGCTTCGATATCAAAGAGATTCTCCAAATTCCAAAACGCTATGAAGTATTGTGATGGCATGGCTGACCTCCTTCGTTCAGTACACAACTTCGTCAATGATCTTATACCACTTTTCGCAGAAGGCTATCGGCTTCCAGTCGTTCTTCATTAAATATGAACTGTGAACGCCCGCCGTGATACAACTTATCGCAGGGACGGGTTGTAACGCTTGCGTAGTGGCGACGCGCCCGACAATAAGGTTGTTGCGTTGGGCAAGAGAACTTATTGCGCCTCTGATCGGTGTTGGTGTTGGCGATTTGACAGTTCGGGATACAATCGGTATCGAGGGTTCGGACGCTGCAATTAGATTGGCAGTGGAATTTTAATTCGCTTGCAAGCAACAGAGGAAGGTATGAAAGGTATTTCTCACTTTATCACTGGTGTAGCGATTGCCACGTTCTTCCCGGCGGTGGTGCGCGCGGGAGGTGTGGGGTCGCTCTTGCCGGTGCTCGGCGGCATCGGCGGCATATTGCCCGATACGATTGACTTCAAGTTTGCCCGATACTGGGAGAAATTTTCCGTGGAGATTGATCCCGGACGTGAACCTGACGCGGAAAAGATCGCGGACACTCTGGCTGCGGCGATGCGTGAGGCTTACGAGACCGGCAAGGACTGCAACCTTATCGCGCACACCATCCGCATGGGGCCGGACCTCTGGCGGGAGTACGCTATCCGCTTCATCCCCGACAGCGACGAGATCAGCGTGCGGATCGGGCCGTTGGTCAACACCGGGCAGGTGCCTCTCGCCGGGAGCGAACCGGAAGGCGCTGCCGAAGTCCGCCGCAAGGTAGGCGCGCCGGTCAGCAACACCTACAGCGAGGAATACCGCATCAACATCTTCAGCGGGCCGACGTTCCGTTTTGCCCGCGAAGACGACCGGCTGGTGGTGCATTTCCTCGATTGGCATCATCGTTGGACGCACAGCCTGATTCTGGCTCTGGGGGTGGGGTTGGTGATGGGGGTGCTCGTCGGTCTGCTGACCGACAATTGGACGATGGCCGGCTGGGGTGGGGTAGTGACGTGGCTAGGGTTCAGCGGCCATATTCTGGAAGACCAACTGGGTCACATGGGCAGCAATCTCTTCTGGCCGCTTACGAAAAAGCGTATCCCCGGTCCTGGATTGATTCACGCCAGCGACGCGATCCCCAACTTTCTGACGGTATGGACATCCGTGGCGCTGATCCTCTTCAACCTGGATCGCTTTTCGGGAGTCGCGCGTTTGTTGCCGGCCCACTACTTGCTGTTTACCGTGGGTGCGCCGTGGCTGATCCTCGGCGGCGTCTACGTGTTGGGCAAAATTCGTGCTGCGCACCTGCGTTCTTCTGCTGAAAGCGCGCGCCAGGCAGAGCGAGTTGCGGAAGCGGAACAGGTTGAAATGGCGTGAGTTGAATATCTCATGCACTGGCAATTAAGGCGTTTTGCGGTAAAATTCGCCCATGCTCGGTGAAAGTCTGTTTTCTGGGGCGATGAGCGCCCACAAGGACGCCGGTGAAGCTCGAGAGAACGCGGAAGCCGGAAGCGGTTCGTTCGTACTCCATTCCACACTTGCCCGCTGGAACCGCCGCATAATCAGAGCATGGCTGCTCCTGGCGCTGTCTTTGACCGCTTGTGATGCTGTTGTCACTCCGCCGCCTACGCCGACCACTCCTCCGACCGGAACGCCAACGCCTCGCGCCACTGCGACGCTTGTGCCTGGCGCTTTCCTGACGCCGATTCCGCCGACAGCCACGTTGACGCCATCGCCTACTCCCACCCCTGTCGTTCACATGGTCGAGCAGGGGAACACCTTGTTGGGCATCGCCCTGGAGTACGGCGTGACCGTGGATGCGCTGGTGCAGGTCAACGGATTGGACCCTTCGCAATATCTACGTATCGGCCAGACGTTGATTATTCCGGTGGGTGAAGAAGCGGAATTGGCCGATATGGGGATAGCGATCCCTGTGGGTAACATGATTCTGGCGACGCCCACGCCGTTGCCGCTGGAAATCAGCGGCATTGCCCTGTACCAGACGCCGGTGGGCGGAGTGTGGTGCATGGGAGAAGTCGTCAACACGACCGGCAATCCGGTGACCAACCTGCAGGTGCAGGCGGCGCTGGTGGCCTACGATGGTACGCCATTGGCGTTGAGTGTGGCGTTGGCGGCGGCGGATTACCTTGCCCCGGCGGGACGCGCGCCTTTCGCCGTGCTTTTCAAATCACCGCCTACTGGCTACGCTGATGTGCGGGTGAGTTTGCTGCGCGGCGAAACCGTAAGCGCCATCACCGCCGATTTTACGCCGTTGGACGTCGTTCACCCGGTCGGGGCCGTCTCCGGCCCGCAGTATCGCGTCACGGGACAACTGGTCAACAACGCAGGTGTGCCCGTCAACCGCATTGCGGTCGTCGTGACCTTGTACGACCGCGAGGGCAAGGTCGTCGGCTACCGGCAGATGGTCTTCGGCAAAGAGATTACGCTGCCGCCCGGCCAGAGTCAAGAGTTCAAACTTCTTCTAACGCCTCAGGGATTGGAAGCGCCGGCCTCCTTTCAGGTGCTCGCCTGGGGAGTGAGCTAACCGTCAACAGGAGAGAGATGATGGATTACTGGAAAATGCGAGCAGTCATCGGTTGGCTTTTCAGTTTGTTGGCGCGCGTCGAAGTCGTGGGCGCAGAGCACATTCCTATGGAAGGCGGCTGTCTTCTCGTCCTCAACCACATCAGCCGTCTGGATACGCCCGTGCTGCTGGTTGCATCGCCGCGCCGCATCTATCCCCTGGCCGCCGACAAGTACAAGAATTTTCCGGTCTTCAATTGGCTCCTCAAAATCAGTGACGTGGTTTGGATCAACCGCGCTGAGTTTGATCGTGAAGCGCTGTTGAGATCCATTGACGTGCTCAAGCGGGGCGATATATTGGGTATCGCGCCGGAGGGCACCCGCTCACGCGACAGTGCGCTGCACCAGGCCAAGCCAGGGGTGGCCTTTTTGGCGGCGCGTACCGATGTGCCCATCCTCCCCGTGGGGATTACCGGCACACAATCTATGCTTCAGGACTTTTTGCGACTGCGGCGGATGAGAATCCGCGTCACGTTTGGCGCGCCGTTCCGCCTTCCCAAATACGGCAAACTGTCTGCCGATGAACTGGCGGCTGCCACTGACTTGATTATGTCACGTGTGGCGGCGCTTCTTCCACCGACTTACCGCGGCATGTATGCCTCTACAGTTGCCCAACCACTCACTTAAACGGGATTTTGACGATAGCGATAGTATGGTATAATAGTCATTCGCTTATCGTGTATGTGTGTTTTTTCATGGTGATAATGTACCGCTGCGTGTCATGCAGGCGATGATACCGGCGGTGGGTCGTTCACACAAATTGTGTGGATACAATTATGGCGGCTCCCAGGAGGGGATAGAATAGAATGTCAGTAGCCAACCTTGGAGTGAAATCTTATGCGCGTATATCGAGTGCCTTGCCCTTGCCGGGTCTGGTCGAGGTGCAGTTGCAGTCTTATGAATGGCTGCTCACGGAAGGACTTTTACAACTTTTTGACGAAATCTCGCCGATTGAAAGTTTCAACGGTCTTCTAAGCCTCTATCTGCCGAGCGCCAAAGCGAAAGAGGCCGGTTTTGAACTCAGTTACCGTTTTGGCGAACCCAAGCACGGTCAAGAAGAGTGTCTCGATCGTGACCTGACCTACGCGGCGCCGCTGTACGTTGATGTCGCGCTGGTCAATCGAGAGACCAGCGAGATCGTCCAGCAGGAAATCTTCCTGGGCGATCTGCCTTTGATGACCGAAAGCGCGACCTTCATTATCAACGGTACGGAGCGGGTGGTCGTCAGCCAGCTTATCCGTTCGCCTGGCGTCTACTTTGGGGTGGAAGATGACGGCGGCCGCCGTCTGGCGACGGCGAAATTGATCCCCGATCGCGGCGCGTGGATGGAGTTTGAGACGCGCAAGTCCGGCTATCTCACGCTGCGCTTCAACCGCAAGCGGACGATTCCCGTCACCATCTTCTTGCGCGCGTTGTCGGCAGTGGATGACGAACTGCACACCGCTTTGCTCACCAAAGGCGATGATAAGGAACTGCTGGAGCTATTCGGCGAGGCCGACAACGACCCGGATCATCCCTGGATTGTCAACACCATCCGGCAAGAGCCGGCGTGGGAACCCAAGCAGGAGCGCACCGTCGCCCAAGAAGCGATGATTGAATTCTACCGGCGTATGCGGCCTGGCGACCCTCCTACCCTGGAAAATGCCCAGGAATATCTGGTCTCGCAGCTTTTCGATCCGCAGCGCTATAACTTGCAGCGGGTGGGACGCTACAAACTCAATCAACGGATGCAGATCAGTGTACCGGCAACCGTGCTGACGATCACCAAAGAGGATATCGTTGCTCTGGTGCGGCGGATGATCCACATCAACAATGGCGTCGCCGGCCCCGATGACATGGATCATCTGGGAAATCGCCGCGTGAAGACGGTGGGTGAGCTGGTGCAGGCCAAGATTCGCGTGGGACTGGTACGGATGGAGCGCGTGGTCAAAGAGCGCATGAGCATCCGCGAAGAATCGCCGACGCCGGTTAACCTCGTCAACATCCGCCCAGTGGTAGCCTCGATCCGTGAGTTCTTCGGTTCGAGCCAACTGTCGCAGTTTATGGAGCAGACGAATCCCCTTTCCAGTCTTACGCACAAGCGCACGCTGTCGGCGTTAGGCCCTGGCGGTCTGCGGCGCGAGCGGGCCGGCTTCGATGTCCGCGACGTCCATCACAGCCACTATGGACGCATCTGCCCCATCGAAACCCCGGAAGGTCCGAACATTGGTTTGATCGGGCGTTTATCAACCTACGGGCGGGTCAACGAATTGGGCTTTATTGAGACCCCTTACCGGCGCGTGATCCGCACGGCGAATAACACGGTTGAGCAGTTGCGTGGTGAAATTGTGCGCGAGGATGTGCTTGACCCCGAGACCAACGAAGTGGTGGCCCTGGCCAACGCTGTGATCACACAGGACTTGGCGGAACGTATCGCTGCCTTGCCGCTGAACGAGCCGGTGAAAATCGTCCCCCACATCACCGATGACGTCGTCTACCTCTCTGCGGACCGCGAAGAGCCTTACGTCATCGCCCAGGCCAATGCGGCAGTGGATGAGAAAGGGTACTTCCGCGGGCGGCAGGTTGCAGTACGCAAAGGCGAGCAGGTCGGTTTCTCCCCGCCTGATCGCATTGACTTGATTGACGTAGCCCCGATTCAGATCGTGGGTGTCTCCGCCGCGTTGATCCCCTTCCTGGAGCACGACGACGCTAACCGCGCGCTGATGGGATCGAACATGCAGCGGCAGGCCGTTCCACTCATCCAGCCGGAAGCCCCTTATGTGGGGACGGGTGTTGAGCAGGCCGCCGCTCTCAACTCAGGATTGGTCATTCTCTCCAAAGCGGATGGTGTGGTGCTCAGCGTCACGGGGGATCGCATCGTGGTGGGGCAAGATGACGGCGAAGTTGTGACCTACAACCTCAAGAAATACGCGCGTTCTAACCAGAGCACCTGTATTGACCAGCGCCCGAACGTCACCAAGGGGCAGCGCGTCACGCAGGGCGCCATCCTTGCGGACAGCTCATCCACCCAGGACGGCAAACTGGCGTTAGGCCAAAACGTGTTGGTGGCCTTTATGTCCTGGGAAGGCGGCAACTACGAGGACGCGATCCTGCTCGGTTCGCAGTTGGTGCGCGATGACCGCTTCACGTCTGTCCATATCGAGAAGTACGAAGTCGCCGCGCGCGACACCAAGTTGGGGCCGGAAGAGATCACGCGCGAAATCCCTAACGTTTCCGACGACGCGTTGCGTGACCTGGATGAAGAAGGCATCGTGCGCGTTGGCGCGGAAGTCGGTCCGCTGGATATACTTGTGGGGAAGATTACGCCGAAGGGCGAGAAGGAGCTGACGCCGGAGGAGAAACTCTTGCGAGCCATCTTCGGCGAAAAACTCCGTGATGTCAAAGACACGAGTCTGCGTATGCCCCACGGCGCGCATGGCAAAGTCGTCGAAGTCAAAGTCTTCGACCGTGAAGAATACCGTGACTTGCCTGCCGGCGTCGAACGGGTCGTCAGAGTCAGTGTGGCGCAGCGCCGCAAAATCACCGAGGGTGATAAGATGGCCGGGCGCCATGGCAACAAGGGCGTCATTTCGCAGATTGTTCCTGTCGCGGACATGCCCTTCCTGGCCGATGGCACCCCCATTGACGCGATCCTCAATCCCCTCGGCGTGCCAGGACGCATGAACATCGGGCAAGTGTTGGAGACCCATTTAGGGTGGGCCTCCGGGCAATTGGGATTCAACACCGTCACCCCTGTTTTCGATGGCGCGGACGAGGATGAAATTGCTGCTGAACTGGCGCGTTCGTGGCTCATTGATTTCGCGTGGGACAACGTGACGGAACGCGCCTGGGCTTGGCTGAAGGCGCAAGAATACCCCCTTGAAGTTCTGCGGGATGATGACGAAGCGCGCTTGCTGTACATCGTAGCCTGGCTTGCGCCCAAAGGCTACAAAGTAGACACGCTGCGCGACGACCGGCATTATGCGCGCCGTGCAGTCTTGCAGGAATGGCTCAAGGAGAACGGTTATAATCCTACTGACCTGCTTTCTTTTGAGGATGATGCGCGTCCCGTCGCCGGTCGCAAGGATATTGACCGCAAAGCACAGGCGGTCTGCTTGCGTATCTGGATGGAAACGCACGGTCAGGACGTGAGCGCACTCAACGACGAAGACGTCGTCCTGCGCGCTACGGAATATAGCTACAGTCATAACGATCCCTTGCCCACGTTGGGGAAGATGATCCTTTATGATGGCAAAACTGGGACGCCGTTTGATCGTCCTATCACGGTAGGCGTCATCTACATTATGAAGCTCGCGCACCTGGTCGAGGACAAAGTCCATACTCGTTCCACCGGTCCCTACTCCCTGGTGACGCAGCAGCCACTCGGCGGTAAAGCGCAGTTCGGTGGACAGCGTTTCGGTGAGATGGAGGTTTGGGCGCTGGAGGCCTACGGCGCGGCGTATACGCTTCAGGAAATGCTCACCATTAAGTCAGATGATGTCCAGGGGCGTGTCAAGGCTTACGAATCCATCGTCAAGGGTTTGCCGATTGAGGAACCGGGCATCCCAGCCTCGTTCAAGGTGTTGGTGAAAGAATTGCAGAGTCTGGCCCTGGCGGTGGAAGCCGTGACCGATTCTGGCGAAGTATTGCGCTTTGGGCGGGACGACCGGCGGATGCAGTTGCCAAAATTGGGCATGGGCCTTTTGGGGTTGACGCCCAGGGAATAGGTGCGTATTGCCCGTCTGCGCGGGAGTTGACGTTTTTTTGCTTTATGGTAAAATCCTCATTCGCAGACGGCAGCAAAACTCCTGCCATCGCCAAGTGAAATTCTACGGTCAACACGAGGGAGGCCATCGCAGTCTATGATGGCCTTCTTCACTGGAATTGTGAAAGTTTTATAACCATAGACCGGTTATAGCGGTCTATGGGTTCAGTTTAGGAGGAGCAAGTGCCTACAATTAATCAGTTGGTGCGAAAGGGACGCAAACCTGCGCCGAAGAAAGCTAAGGCGCCAGCGTTACTTTTTAACGTTAACGCGAAGAAAGGGGGGAGATTGACACAATCGAGTCGTGGCAATCCCCAAAAGCGTGGAGTTTGCACGGTCGTGAAGACGACAACGCCCAAGAAACCTAACTCTGCGTTGCGCAAGATCGCTCGCGTGCGGTTGTCGAACCGGGTTGAAGTCACGGCCTATATCCCTGGTGAAGGCCATAACTTGCAAGAGCACTCGGTGGTCCTTGTGCGCGGTGGCCGTGTGAAAGACCTGCCCGGTGTGCGCTACCACATTGTCCGTGGGGCGATGGATGCGACGGGCGTTGACGGTCGCCATCAGCAGCGTTCCAAATATGGGACCAAGCGTGTGTCTGCGACGAAGACAGCGAAGAAGAAGTAAAGCGAACGGGGTGAAATATGCCGAGACGAAATCGTCCATCTTTATCTATAGTTCCGCCGGATACACGTTACAATAGCGTACCTTTGCAACGCTTCATCAACCGCATGATGCGGGTGGGGAAGAAGAGCGTGGCCCAGCGCATTATGTACAAGGCTCTCGATCGCGTCGAGGCCCGCACGAACAAACCGGCCATCGAAGTATTCGATGCGGCTTTGCGCAATGTGGCGCCGGCGATTGAGATTAAGCCGCGGCGTGTTGGTGGCGCAACCTATCAGATCCCGGTTGAGGTACCACCTCACCGCCAGCTATCCCTGGCAATCCGTTGGATGTTGGAAGCGGCGCAGAAGCGTTCTGGCCATGGGATGGTTGAAAAATTGTCCGCGGAGTTGATTGACGCCTCTAACGGTGTGGGTTCTGCCGTCAAGAAACGCGAAGACACACTGAGAATGGCCGAGGCAAACCGCGCTTTCGCGCATCTGCGCTGGTAACTGACGTTCGTTTTGCGAGACTCGTAAGGGCCGTCGCTGGTTAAAAAACAGGTTAACGGCGATGACCGAAGCACATTCACTGGCAAATATCCGCAATATCGGCATCATTGCCCATATTGATGCGGGTAAAACAACCACCACCGAGCGTGTCCTTTACTATACAGGCCGCACGCACCGGCTGGGCAACGTTGACGAGGGTACAACCGTCACCGACTGGATGGTGCAGGAGCGGGAACGGGGTATCACGATTACTTCGGCGGCGGTCACGTGTTTCTGGCGGGGATACCAGATCAACATTGTGGATACCCCAGGGCACATTGACTTTACCGCAGAAGTGCAGCGTAGCCTGCGCGTTTTAGATGGTGGGATCGTAGTTTTCGATAGCACGGCGGGGGTGGAACCGCAGTCCGAGACCGTGTGGCGTCAAGCGCGCATGTTCGGGGTACCGCTGATCGCCTTCATTAACAAAATGGATAAGTTAGGCGCGAACTTCTCTCACGCAGTAGAGACGATTCGCGAGCGTCTGAAAGCGCATCCTTTGCCCATTCAGTGGCCGCTAGGGGCGGAATCCGATTTCCGCGGCGCGGTGGACTTGCTGGAGTGGAAAGTTGTCACCTGGGCAGATGACCTGGGGATGACAATGCAAGACATGCCGGTTCCTGCTGATGTTGAAGTCGAAGCCTTAGCTGCTCGTGAGGCAATGATTGAGACAATCGTTGAAACCGACGACGGGTTGATGGAGCGTTATCTGGACGGGGAAGACATTGCTGTAGCAGATTTGCGCGCAGCACTTCGCAAAGCAACGATTAGCGGCGTAATTCAGCCGGTCTTGTGCGGGTCTTCCTTACGCAACAAAGGCGTACAACCTTTGCTCGATGCAGTCGTGGATTTCTTGCCTTCACCGTTGGACATTCCACCTGTGCAGGGCATAAATCCCAAGAAGGAACAACTTGAAGAGCGCCGGGCGGATGCAACAGCTCCGTTAGCGGCCTTGATCTTTAAAATAGCTGCAGACCCTTACGTGGGGCGTTTGGCTTACTTCCGGGTTTATTCCGGGAAGATAAGCCGGGGTAATGTTTACACGAACCCTCGTAAGGGTGTACGAGAACGGGTTACAAAGCTTCTACGTATGTTCGCCGACCACCGTGAAGAAGTTGAAGAAGTAGGGGCCGGCGATATCGGAGCAACGGTGGGGCTGAAGGGGACGTTCACGGGCGATACACTTGCCGCACTCCATGCCCCCATCATCCTGGAAACGATCCGCTTTCCCGAACCGGTGATCTCGGTGGCGGTGGAACCGCGGACGGTTGCTGACCAGGATCGTCTCAATGAAGCGTTGCAACGTCTGGCGGAAGAAGACCCAACTTTCCGCGTGCGCGTGGATGAAGGGACAGGTCAGACCGTCATTTCCGGGATGGGCGAACTGCACCTTGACATCCTCGTGGATCGGATGTTGCGTGAGTTTGCCGTTCAAGCTAACGTCGGTAAACTTCGCGTCTCGTACAAAGAAACAGTGACGCGCATCGGCCAGGCTGACATCGTTTTTGAACGCATGATGGCCGGAAAGCCCCAGTACGCGCGGGTGGCTCTGGAAGTTAGCCCCGCCGATATGGGAGGGCAATCGCGCTTTGAGAATCTACTACGTCCGCAGGACCTGGCGCCGCAGTTTGTTGAGGCGATCAGAGCTGGGGCGTTAGAGTCGTTGGACAGCGGTTTCCTGGCTGGCTATCCGTTGGTAGGAGTGGTCATTCGTCTCGTTGGCGCAGACGTGCAACCTGACCTTTCGACGGAGATCGCATTCAAAGCCGCTGCCGCACAGGCCTTCCGTCAGGCTGTGGAATCAGCTGCGCCGGTGTTACTCGAACCGGTGATGGATGTAGAAGTGCTGACGCCTGAGGAGTTCATCGGCGAAATACTCGGCAATCTGAGTTCGCGCGATGCCGAAGTGCAGATGATGGAGGCGCGTCCTGGTGGAGTCCAGGCCATTCGGGCCTATGCTCCGCTCATTAAAATGTTTGGGTATGCCACCGGCTTGCGCAGCATGACGCAGGGGCGGGGGACATTTACAATGGAATTCCACCACTATGCACCGGTGGATTCCCGGCAAATGGAAGCCATTTTATATGGCGCATAGGCCATCCTGGTATGGTATCATTTAATTAACTAGAAAGAAATAGTAAGAAATAAGGAGAGGCAAGCAATGGGTAAGGAGAAATTTGAACGTACAAAGCCACATGTAAACGTGGGAACGATTGGTCACATTGATCATGGCAAGACCACCCTGACCGCGGCGATCACCCGTACCTTGTCGACCAAGGGCTGGGCAGATTTCAAGGGGTATGATGAGGTCGCTAAGGCGGACGCCAAAATGTTCCGTCGTGACGCCACCAAAATTTTGACCGTTGCCATCTCGCACGTGGAATACGAGACCGCGAACCGCCACTATGCGCATGTGGACTGTCCCGGTCACCGTGACTACATCAAGAACATGATCACGGGTGCGGCGCAAATGGACGGCGCTATTCTGGTCGTCTCTGCGGTTGACGGGCCAATGCCCCAGACGCGCGAGCACATCCTCCTGGCGAAACAGGTTGAGGTTCCGGCGATTGTGGTCTACATGAACAAAGTTGACCTGATGGACGATCCCGAATTGTTGGAGCTGGTTGATCTGGAGATCCGCGAGGTGCTGAGCAGCTACGGGTTCCCCGGTGACGAAACCCCCATCGTGCAAGGTTCCGCGTTGGCGGCTCTGAACTGCAAGAGCAACGACCCCACTGATCCCGCTTATGCTTCGATTTGGGAGCTGATGCGCGTTGTGGACGAGTACATTCCTACCCCCGTGCGCGACGAAGACAAGCCCTTCTTGATGTCCATCGAGGACGTCTTCTCCATCAAGGGCCGTGGGACGGTGGTGACCGGGCGTGTGGATCGTGGCACGATGCGCCCCAACACCGAAGTCGAGCTGGTCGGCGATCTGTACGAGAAGCCGCGCAAGACCGTGGTGACGTCAATGGAAATGTTCCACAAGACGTTGGACGTGGTCCGCGCTGGCGACAACGCCGGGTTGCTGTTGCGTGGCATCAACAAAGATGAGGTGGGGCGTGGCGTCGTCGTTGCTGCTCCGGGGACCATCCACGCGCGCAGCAAGTTCGAGGCCGAGGTCTACATCCTGCGTCGCGACGAGGGTGGTCGGCACAAGCCGTTCTTCTCTGGTTACAAGCCGCAGTTCTTTGTCAGCACGATGGACATTACCGGTACGGTCGAGTTGCCCGAAGGGGTCGAGATGGTTATGCCGGGTGACCGCACCAACATGAAGGTGGAGTTGATTTCGCCGGTGGCGGTTGAATCAGGCCAGCGTTTCGCCATTCGTGAAGGCGGTCTGACGGTCGGTGCTGGCATCATCACCAAGATCTTGGGTTAGATTTCAGAATTTCACGCTATATCATCAGGTGGTTTATGGCTAAACAACGCATTCGCATTCGGTTAAAGGGATACGATCATCGTATTCTCGACGAGTCCGCGCGGCGGATCGTCGAAGCAGCGGAACGGACGGGGGCGCGTGTCGTGGGGCCGGTTCCTCTTCCGACAAAGATTGAACGATTTGCAGTACGGCGTTCAACTTTTATCGACAAGGATTCGCATGAGCACTTCGAGATTCGCACCCACAAGCGGTTGATCGACATTCAGGAACCGGATTCGAAGACGATTGATACGCTGATGCGGCTGAATATGCCGGCTGGCGTGGATATCGAGATTAAACTATAAGCAGTAAATTGCGCCTGGCGCTGATGCCCCCCGGCTGTTAACTCCGGGTACGCGAGTTGAGGGTCGGGGGGATAATGTCGAAAGGTAGCAATGGGATGATGCAGCAGACCTAGCGCTGGCAGTCCCAAGGAGGAAATGGTGAAAGGTATCCTAGGTAAAAAAGTGGGGATGACCCAGGTGATACAGGATGACGGTCTCGTTGTGCCGGTGACGGTTGTTGAAGCCGGGCCATGTTACGTGACCGAAGTACGCACGCTGGAACGCGATGGTTATCGCGCTGTGCAATTAGGTTTTGAACCCGCTAAGTCCAAGCATCTTACAAAGGGCCAGCGGGGCCATCTGAAGCGGGCTGCTGCGCCTGAACTGCGTTATCTCCGCGAGTTGCGTACTCGCGAGGACGAGCAGTACGAAGTAGGTCAGCAGATCTTGGTTGATATTTTCCAACCTGGGGAGTGTGTTGACGTTGAAGCCAAATCGAAAGGCCGTGGTTTTGCGGGTGTCGTCAAGCGGTGGAATTTTGCCGGTGGTCCACGCACCCACGGTCAATCTGACCGCGAGCGCGCTCCTGGCTCCATCGGCGCGTGCGCCACGCCGGGTAAGGTTTGGAAAGGGAAGAAAATGCCTGGTCGAATGGGCGGTAAACAAGTCACGGTGAGCAATTTAGAGGTTGTGGTTGTTGACCGTGAGCGTAATCTTCTGGCGGTACGGGGCAGTGTTCCCGGCCCGAATGGGAGTTTGGTCTTGGTCAAGATCGCCCGCAAGCAAAAAGTTGCCAAGGGAGGTAAGTAGCGATGCTTATTCCTGTGCTGAACATGCAGGGCGAGAAGGTCAATGAGATTGAACTGCGCCCCGATATTTTTGAGGCTCCTGTCAACGTTCCGTTGATGCACCAGGCTTTGGTGCGACAGTTAGCTAATGCGCGCTTGGGCACCCATAAGGCGAAGACGCGCGGTGAAAATAACCGCTCGAAAGCCAAGTGGTATCGTCAGAAGGGTACCGGGCGTGCGCGTCACGGTAGCCGCAACGCCCCGACCTTTGTGGGCGGTGGCATTTCGCACGGTCCTGTGCCCCGCAGCTACGAGAAACAGATGCCGGTCAAGATGCGCCGTGCTGCATTGCGGTCGGCGCTTTCGATCAAGGCCACGGCGCAGCAAATTGTCGTCGTTGACCAGTTAGCGATGAGCGCGCCGAAGACCAAAGAATTTGCGCGTGTTTTGCAGAACCTTTCGGCTGTGGATGGCAAGGCTTTGATCTTGCTGCCTGAGCGGAACACCACGGTGGAACTCTCAGTCCGCAATCTCCCGACGGCGCGGACTCTGCGCGCACATTACCTCAACATCCGGGATTTGATGAGCACTGACTATCTCATCATGCCTTTGGGCGCGCTTGAGGTGATTGAGTCTATTCTGGGGATGGCCTCCTAGACACGGCCAAGGGAGTGGAATAATGGATATCTATGAAGTGATTGTGCGTCCGTTAGAGACAGAAAAAGCGTACATGCAACGCGAGCAAGGGCAGTACGTTTTTATGGTCAATCGTAAAGCGAACAAGGCGCAGGTGTCGAAGGCGGTCGAAGAGATCTATAACGTGACTGTGACATCTGTGAATGTGATGAATATGCCTGCCAAAATCAACCATACCCGTGGGCGTCGCAAGGTTACCCGCCGGCCTGTGTGGAAGAAAGCCGTAGTGACTTTGGCTCCCGGCGAGTCGATTGAGGCATTGGAGGCTTAGCAATGGCAATTAAGAAATACAAGGCGACTTCCCCCGGTCGTCGTTGGTTGGCCGGGCAGACCTTTGAAGAGGTGACTCGGGATAAGCCCGAAAAGAGTTTGGTGCGCCCTCTGAACAAGAAAGCCGGGCGCAACGCCTACGGGCGGGTGACCGTCCGACACCGGGGTGGTGGTCATGCGCGTCAGTATCGCCTGATTGATTTTCGCCGTGACAAATTCGATGTCCCTGCACGGGTTGATTCGATCGAATATGATCCGAACCGCTCGGCGCGAATTGCGCTGCTGGTTTACGCAGATGGCGAAAAACGCTACATTCTGGCTCCCGTAGGCCTGCGTGTAGGAAACACGGTGGTCAGCTCGCGCAAGAGCACAGAAATCTACGTGGGCAATGCGATGCCCCTGGATCGTGTCCCTCTGGGTACGGTAGTCCACAATGTTGAGCTTTATCCAGGTCGTGGTGGGCAATTGGTCCGTGCAGCGGGCGCGGCTGCTCAAGTTTTGGCTAAAGAGGGCGACTACATCACCCTGCGCTTGCCGAGCAGTGAAATGCGCCAAATTCACAAAACGTGTATGGCGACCATCGGGCAGGTGGGCAATGTTGATCACACGAACGTGAAACTGGGCAAGGCCGGGCGCAAGCGCTGGCTAGGATGGCGTCCTGCGGTGCGTGGTTCGGCGATGAGCCCCCGTGACCATCCGCATGGTGGTGGTGAGGGGCGCACACCGATCGGTATGCCCGGGCCAAAGTCTCCATGGGGATGGCGTACCTTGGGCCGGAAAACCCGGCGCAATAAGTCAACCGATAAGTACATTGTCCGGCGACGCAATGCCGGTCGCTAAGTGAGGGAGGTACATAATGTCGCGTTCTTTGAAAAAAGGGCCTTACGTCAACCCGAAGTTGCTCAAGAAAGTCGAGGAGATGAATCGGAGCGGGCAGAAACGTGTATTGCGCACATGGTCACGCGCTTCCGTGATCTTCCCGCAGATGGTCGGACACACCATTGCCGTTCACGATGGGCGGCGCCATGTCCCCATCTACGTCACCGAAAATATGGTCGGACACCGGCTGGGAGAATTTGCGCCAACCCGGACTTTCCGTGGTCACATCGTCAAAGAAAAAAAGGGGCGGGTGGCCCCGCGCTAAGGGTAGTGAGGTAAAGACTGATGCTGGATAGAGTACAGGCTAAGGTTAAGCATGTCCCCATGGCGCCTTTGAAGGTGCGGCGCCTGATCGCTCCTTTGCGGGGAATGGCTGCGCAGGCCGCGCTGGACGCGCTGCGCGTCATGCCTCAAGCAGCGGCGGAACCGGTGTACAAGCTGATTCGCTCTGCGGTGGCAAATGCCGACGAAATGGGGTTGGATATTGGAAATCTATACATCGTGCAGCTTACGGCTGACGAGGGCCCAGGTCGAATGCCTGGTAAGGGTTGGCGCGCGCGCTGGGGCAGCCGTGGACGCTACCGCCCAATTCGCAAGCGTTCGTCGCACATCACGGTCGTTCTTGAAGAACGGCTTCCAGAGCGGCAATAAGGAGGCTAATTTGGGACGTAAAGTTCATCCCTATGGTTTTCGGTTGAAGGTGATTCGCGATTGGAAATCCCGCTGGTTTGCAGAAGGCCGGGAGTATTCTGCGCTCTTGGAAGAAGACCGCAAGATTCGTGACTTTATCGTTACCGAGATGCGGGCGCGGTCGCGTGACGGTCAAAGCGGCGTCTCGCATGTGGATATCGAGCGCTTTCCGCCGAATCAGGTGTCGGTCGTCATCTGGACGGCGCGTCCGGGGGTCGTGATCGGGCGTAAGGGCGAGAATGTCAAGGTTTTGCGGCAGCGTGTGGAAGAACTGAGCGGCGGCAAACGAGTCCACGTTGACGTTCAGGAAGTTGAACAGCCCGATATGGATGCCCGCTTGGTGGCTGAGAACATCGTCGCGCAGTTGGAGAAACGTATCTTCCACAGCCGCGCCATGAAGCGCGCCGTCCGCCAGGCGTTGCGCGCTGGTGCAGAAGGCGTGCGCGTCATGTGCAGTGGGCGGCTTGCTGGTGCGGAAATGGCGCGGCGTGAATGGATGCGCGAGGGGCGCGTGCCTCTACAAACATTGCGCGCGGATATTGATTATGCTCAAGACGAAGCTCTGACGACTTACGGACGTATCGGCGTCAAGGTGTGGATTTACAAGGGTGAGGTTCTCCCCAAAAAATCTGCTTCTGTAGAAGACGCGGCGCAGAGCGTATAAAGTTGGTATGAAGGAGATAAAGCCATGTTGATGCCTAAACGCGTGAAATATCGCAAGCAACATCGTGGGCGCAGAACGGGTAAGGAATCCCGTGGGGTTGATGTGTCCTTTGGTGATTATGGCTTGCAGGCTTTGGAGCCGGCCTGGGTCACTGCCCGCCAGATTGAGGCTGCACGGCGCGCTCTCGTGCGTTACATGCGCCGCCGTGGTAAGTACTGGATTCGCATCTTCCCCGATAAGCCGATTACGTCGAAGCCGGCCGAAACTCGCATGGGTAAAGGAAAAGGGGCAGTCGATCAATGGGTAGCGGTAGTGCGTCCAGGGCGTGTGATGTTTGAAGTCAGCGGTATACCGAATGATGCGGCGCATGAAGCGTTGCGTCTGGCAGCGCACAAGTTGCCCATCAGAACTCAGGTCATTACCCGCTTGGATTTGGAGCAGGAGAATCAATAATGCCGGCAAAAGAATTACGTGAACTGACAGAAGATGAATTGCGGCTTCGCCTGCATGAGACGCGGCGCGAATTGTTCAACCTGCGGCAACAATGGTATGCAGGGAGCCTGGAAGATCATAATCGGCTGCGTACTGTGCGCAAGGACATTGCGCGGATTATGACGATTCTGCGCGAACGTGAGCTGGTGACAGAGCTGTCGCAGAAAGGAGCAGTGGCATGAGAGAGCGTCGTCGTCGTTTGACTGGCGTTGTGACCAGCGACAAAATGGATAAAACAGTCGTCGTGGTTGTCGAGCGTCGCTACCGACACCCGCTGTACAAAAAAGTGGTCCGGGCGATGAAAAAATACATGGCTCACGATGAGAACAACGAGTGTCGCATCGGTGACACCGTGAGCATCATCGAATCGCGCCCCTACAGCCGCCACAAGCGGTGGGCGGTAGAAACTATTTTGGAACGGGCCGCCTAAGGAGCACGCACCATGATTCAAACAGAAACGCGGTTAAAGGTTGCCGATAATACAGGCGCGCAAGAGATCCTTTGTATTCGAGTGCTGGGGGGGTCACGACGGCGCTACGGCACCATCGGTGATTCCATTGTGGCGGCGGTTAAATCCGCCACCCCCACGGCCTCGGTCAAGAAGGGCGAGGTTGTCCGCGCGGTCATCGTGCGGGTTACGAAAGAATATCGTCGTCCCGATGGCTCTTATATTCGTTTTGACGATAATGCAGCGGTGATTCTGGATGCTTCGGGCACGAATCCGCGGGGAACTCGTATTTTTGGGCCAGTCGCGCGCGAACTACGCGAAAAAGGCTTTATGAAAATCGTGTCCCTGGCGCCCGAAGTGTTGTAGGATCGGTGTGAGGTATTAAGATGAATCGTATAAAAAAAGGTGATACAGTCGAAGTCATCACTGGCGAAGATCGCGGGACACGGGGCGAGGTTTTGCGGGTGCTGCTCAAGGAAAACCGGGTGGTCGTATCGAAGGTCAATATGGTCACCAAGCACCAAAGCGCGCAGCGGGCCGGGCGCTCTCAAATGCAAGGTGGGCGGATTCAGTTCGAGGCGCCGATCAGTCTCTCGAATGTGATGTTGGTCTGTCCGAAGTGCAACCAGGCGACCCGGGTCGGCCATGATGTTGTTGACGACAACAAAGTGCGCGTCTGTCGCAAGTGTGATGCGGTGATTGAGTAGCAGGTTCCCTGCTCTGGGAGAAGGTAAACATGCAAGAGTTACAGAAACGGTATCGTGAAGAAATTACGCCAAGCTTACTCAAAGAGTTTGGTTACGCCAATGTGATGCAAGTGCCGCGTCTGCGCAAGGTTGTGATCAACATTGGGATGGGGGAAGCCTTGGATAACCCCAAAGCACTCGAGTATGCCGTAGCAGACCTGCGCAGCATTACCGGGCAACAGCCGGTCGTCACGAAAGCACGGAAGTCGGTCGCTAACTTCAAGCTGCGCGAGGGGCGCGCCATTGGGGTGAAAGTCACCCTGCGTGGCGAAAAGATGTGGGCTTTCCTGAGCCGCTTGGTCAGTGTAGCGCTTCCGCGCACCCGTGACTTTCACGGTGTGCCGGATAAGTTGGATGGACGCGGTAATTACACCCTGGGACTGCGCGAGCAATTGATCTTCCCGGAAATTAATTACGACAAAATTGATAAAATTCGAGGGTTTGAAGTAACCATTAACACGACGGCTGAGACTGACGAAGAAGCCCGACGGCTGTTGGAGCTTCTGGGGATGCCCTTTCGGCGCTAGTGGTTAACCACCTTGGGCTTGTGAGCGAACGAGTTTTGAAGAAGGAGTAATAGTTATGGCACAAAAATCAATGCCGATTCGCGAAACCCGGCGTAAGTATAAGATACGGGTACGTAACCGCTGTTCTCGTTGTGGACGCCCGCGTGGGTATTACCGCCGCTTCGGCTTATGCCGGATCTGTCTTCGTGAGTTGGCCTTAGAGGGGAAAGTCCCCGGTCTGGTTAAATCCAGTTGGTAATGGAGTGCAAAGATGATAACTTCAGATCCAATTGCTGATATGTTAACACGTCTTCGGAATGCTTTGATGGTGAAGCATGCGACAGTATCTATGCCGGCGTCCAAGGTCAAGGCCGCGATTGCCAAAATCCTCAAGGACGAGGGGTATATTGATGATTACAAGGTGGTCACAGACGAAAACACGCATCGTAACCTGGTCATCCAACTGAAGTACCAGGGCGATGTGAAGCACCAACGGCCTGTTATCACTAACCTGACGCGTGTGAGTAAGCCTGGCCGGCGCATCTATACGTCGGTTAAGGATATTCCCTGGGTTCGCAGTGGCATGGGGATCGCTATCCTCTCCACCCCCAAGGGGGTCATCACTGGTCAGCAGGCGCGCCGTCTCAACGTTGGCGGCGAGATCATCTGCTACGTCTGGTAATACAGGCAGGGAGGTTAATCGTGTCGCGGATAGGAAAAATGCCGATCCCGATCCCGGCTGGGGTACGGGTGCAGATTGATGGAAGTACGGTAACGATTGCAGGGCCGAAGGGTGAGTTGACGCGCGAGTTTCGTCCTGAAATGCAGATTTCGGTAACGGACGGGATCCTGCATGTGACGCGCCCCAATGATGAGCAGCCGACCCGGGCGCTGCACGGCCTGACGCGCGCCTTGCTCAACAACATGGTCCATGGCGTGACTGCGGGTTACAGCCGAGTGTTGGAAGTCGTGGGGACCGGGTATCGCGCTGAACTCCAGGGGAAGACGTTGGTCATGAGCCTGGGCCTCTCACATTCGGTGGTGATTGAACCACCCGCGGGGATACAGTTCGAGGTTAACCCACGCACCAGCACTATCACCGTGCGGGGCTGCGATAAGGAAGTGGTTGGTCGTATCGCTGCGGAAATTCGCGGCTGGCGTCCCGTAGAACCGTATTTGGGAAAAGGAATTCGCTATCAGGGTGAGCTGGTGCGCCGTAAGGCGGGCAAGACCGGTAAAGCCAAGTAGCGTAAACGTCAAGTTATAAAAACGTGGAACTGAGGGTAAAGTAAAAGATGAAACCAGAAATTGATCGCAGTAAAGCCCGATCGCGGCGCCAAGCTCACATCCGCAAGACCGTGAGTGGAACGCCAGAACGTCCACGTCTGAGTGTCTTCCGAAGCCTGAATCACATTTATGCGCAGATCATTGACGATGACGCGGGCTGTACCTTGGCTGCGGCTTCTACAGTAGATCAGGGTATTCGTGAGCGGGTCGCGGCAATGACGAAGACCGAGCAGGCGCGGGTCGTGGGTGAAGTAGTAGCTGAGCGGGCCTTGTCCAAAGGTGTGAAAAGTGTAGTGTTCGACCGGGGTGGTTACAAATACCACGGTCGTGTGAAGGCTCTCGCCGAGGCCGCTCGTAAGGCGGGTCTGGATTTCTAAATATACGGCTGCGCCTTAGTCGCGTCCGGCAGGAGGAGATATGGAATCACGACGAGATCGTAGACCAGTGGTTGAAGAAGAACAAGAAGAACTGGATGAGCGCGTAGTTGACATTACGCGGGTGGCGAAAGTTGTTAAAGGTGGGCGCACTTTCCACTTCCGCGTCGTCGCCATTGTGGGCGACAACAAAGGCCAGGTCGGGCTGGGCATCGGCAAAGCGCGCACAGTGCCCGATGCCATCGGGAAGGCGACAGAGCGCGCCCGGCGTGCTATGCACACCATTCCGCTGGAAGGCACCACCATCCCGCACGATGTGGTTGGGCGTTGTGGCGGCGCGAAAGTCTTACTGCGTCCGGCGACCAAAGGTACTGGCGTTATCGCCGGCGGCGGTGTGCGTGCAGTCCTGGAAGCCGCGGGCATTCATGACATTTTGACCAAATCTCAGGGCAGCGCCACAGCCATCAATGTCGTGCAGGCGACGGTTGAAGCTCTGGATCAACTGCGCTGGGTCGAAGAACTGGCTAAAGAGCGCGGCAAGCCGGTTGCCGAGGTCATGCCCTTCTGGCGCAGGAGGCAAGCATAATGGCTAAAATGCTGCGTATTACGCTGGTGCGTAGCCCGATCGGATATTCCATTCGGCAAAAGCAGACAGCGCGAACATTGGGATTACGGAAATTGCATCAGGTTGTAGAACGTCCCGACAACCCGGCTGTGCGCGGTATGGTGAACAAAATTTCGCACCTGCTGCGGGTTGAGGAAATCGAGGCGTAGGTGGAGGATACTGTCATGAAGTTACAAGATTTGCATCCTGCCGAGGGAGCGAAAAAATCGCGCAAGCGCGTTGGCCGTGGTATCGCCGCCGGCCAGGGTAAGACGGCGGGGCGAGGCACAAAAGGACAAAAAGCGCGCGGTGGCAAGGGGAAAGGCGCCTACTTTGAAGGTGGACAACTGCCTCTCGTGCGCAAGATCCCATTCGTGCGTGGTTATAAGTTCTTCAACCCATATAAAGTTGATTTCACGCCGGTGAACCTGGCGCAACTTGATGAGCGTTTCGCGGCGGAAGCGGTGGTCTCGCCGGAGACCTTGTCCGCGGTGGGACTGATCAAACATGCAGACGATTGGGTCGTCGTTTTGGGCGAGGGCGAGATTGCGCATCCCTTGAAAGTGTATGCGCATCGCATCTCGGCGGCTGCGCGCGCCAAAATTGAGGCCGCGGGTGGGACGGTAGAACTTTTGCCGTGGACCCGGGGCGGTTATCGGACTCGCTGATCGTGATATGCTTGTGTAGCTTAGGCTCTGACGGAGGCGATTAATGATTGAGGCCCTACGTAATGCGTTCAAACTTCCTGATCTGCGCCGGCGGATTTTCTATACGCTGTTGATCCTTGTGATCTTCCGTATGGCGTCGAATATCCCTGTGCCGGGCGTTGACCGTCTGGCGTTGAAGGACTTCTTTGAATCTGCCACGGCGGGTAGTGAGACGGCAGGATTGGGACAGTTTGCCAATCTCCTGGACTTGCTGTCGGGTGGGGCTGTGTCGAACTTCTCGGTGCTGGCTGCCGGGGTCTACCCTTATGTGACGGCGCAAATCGTCTTGCAATTGCTACTCCCAATCTTCCCGAAATGGGAACAACAGATCAAGGAAGAGGGTGAAGAGGGGCAGCGCAAGATGAACCAGTGGACGTTCTACTTGACCGTACCGCTGGCGGCTTTGTCGGCTTTTGGGCAGGCGCAGCTCTTCAGTTCTGCGACGATTGGGACACGTCCTATCTTGCCCTACTTTGGGTGGGGACCCGATAAAACCCTACCTACAATCACGCTGTTGATCACGATGACCGCCGGCACCATGTTCGCGGTGTGGCTAGGTGAGTTGATCTCCGAACAGGGCATCGGCAATGGATTGTCACTGATCATCTTTGGCGGTATTGTGTCGCGCGTTCCCTCCAGTTTCCGCAGTATCTGGGAGAGTGACGGGATCATCGGAGTGTTGGTCTATCTGGTGATCCTGGTGGGGACGATCCTCTTCATCGTCTTTGTCCAGGACGGTGAGCGCCGGATCAGAGTCCAGTATGGCAAGCGGGTGCGCGGGATGAAGCAGTACGGGGGCGGCAGCACCTACATCCCGCTGAAGATCAACACTGCGGGTATGATCCCGTTAATCTTTGCCCAGTCCATTTTGGCTTTCCCGGCGGTTGTGGCGCAGTTCTTCCTTAACAGCACCAATACACCGGTAGCCAAGTTTGCGAACGGCATGGTGCAATTTTTCAGCGGCGACAATATCTGGTATGCTCCGCTGTACTTTTTCGCAGTCTTTGGCCTGACCTACTTCTACACCTTTGTGATGATCGAGCAGCAGAACCTGCCGGAGATGCTACAAAAACAAGGCGGCTTTATCCCTGGCATCCGCCCTGGGAAGAAGACCGAGGAACATATTCTGGGGATTTACAAACGCATCACTTTGGTTGGCGCGTTGTTCCTGGGAATCGTCGCCGTCTTGCCCTACATTGTAGGACTCTTTATGAATTCCAATCAGATGCTCATTCAAAGTTCGGGCCTGCTCATCGTCGTCGGTACCGTGATGGACACGGCGCGACAGTTGGAAGCCCAACTGCTGATGCGCAACTACGAAGGCTTTTTACGCTAAAAAGTATGGTATAATAAACGACTGCGTATCTACCCGGGAGCGCGCCTGAAAATCTGTGGGGATTGATGGCGCTGTACCCCGGTTATCGAGAAGGAGTAGAGATTATGAAAGTATCACCATCTGTGAAGCGGCGCTGTCCGAAGTGCAAAATCATTCGGCGGCGGGGTGTTGTGCGAGTGATCTGCGATAACCCTAAACATAAGCAGCGTCAAGGGTAGTTTTGGTCCTTGTGGGCGACTTTGAGGAGGCTGGAAAGAAACTATGGCACGTATAGCAGGAGTTGACCTGCCGCGGAATAAACGCATTGAGATTGGTCTGACGTATATCTACGGCATTGGCCGCAAGACCAGTGGCGAGATCCTGGAGAAGGCGGGAGTTGATGCGGCGAAGCTTGACACGGATCTCACAGAGGCCGAACTTGCCGCTATTCGTGATGTCGTTGATCGCGAATACGTCGTTGAGGGAGACTTGCGCCGTGAAGTTCAGATGAACATTAAACGGCTTATCGAGATTGGGTCCTACCGTGGGCTGCGTCATCGCCGCAACTTACCCGTGCGCGGTCAGCGTACCCGGACCAATGCGCGCACCAAGCGCGGTCCCAAGAAGACGGTTCCCGGTCGCGGTCGGCGGCGCGGCTCGAAGAAGAAGTAAGCCCCATCCGTGGGATATGGTGGCTATTATGGGATGCAATAAGGAGCTAGGAGGATTTTATGGCTAAACGTTCAACTCGCAGCGCGCGGAAAGCAGTGCGGCGTATCAAACGTAATGTCCCTCGCGGTTGCGTTTATATCAACACGACGTTTAACAACACGATCATTACCGTGACAGACGCTCAGGGCAATGTGATGCGCTGGGGAAGCGCGGGCGCCTCTGGGTTCAAGGGCACGCGAAAAAGCACACCTTTTGCCGCGCGGGTAGCCGCAGAAAAAGTGGCAAAAGATGCGATTGATAACGACGGTCTGCAGGAAGTGGATGTCTTCGTCAAGGGCGCTGGCCCCGGACGGGAAGCTTCACTGCGCGCATTAGCTGCTGTTGGGCTGCGGGTTCGTTCAATTGTTGATACGACACCCATTCCTCACAATGGATGTCGTCCGCCTAAGAAGCGGCGTGTATAAGCGGACACGAGTCGGAAGAAGGCATAAGGAGAAGTTATGGCAAGATATATAGGTCCTTCGTGCAAGATTTGTCGGCGAGAAGGGATGAAAATTTACCTGAAAGGGGAAAAATGCTACACCCAGAAATGCCCCTTTGAGCAGCGCGCTTACCCACCGGGTCAGCATGGTAAAGAATCCGCTTTTCGGCGGCGCAAGTTGTCTGACTATTCCATGCAATTGCGCGAAAAACAGAAGGCGCGCCGGATTTATGGCGTACTGGAGCGACAGTTCCGTCGCTATTACCGTGAGGCGCAGCGTCGCCCTGGCATGACGGGTGAAAATCTATTGGCGGTGTTGGAAAGCCGTTTGGATAACGTAGTTTATCGGCTGGGACTTGCTGACTCACGCGCCCACGCGCGTCAGTTGGTACAACATGGGCACTTTACGGTCAACGGGCGGATGACGGATATCCCCGCCTTTTTGGTACGCCCCACCGATTTGGTCGGGGTGCGACCGGAGAGCCGGCACGCCCAGTACTTCAAAGATCGTAAAGAGCTCCTTGGGAAGCGTGAAGTTCCCGCTTGGTTAAGCCTGGATTCAGAGACGCTGGATGGCCGGATGTTGGCATTGCCGACGCGCCAAGAAATTGACGTTCCGGTAGAAGAGCAGTTAATCGTTGAGTTCTACTCACGCTAAAAGCAGACAGGAGGCAAAGTGTTAACAGCGCCAGTTCTGCCGAAGGTAGAGGTGGAGGTAAATGCTCAACAGTATGGGCGTTACATCGTTGGCCCACTGGAGAGCGGTTATGGGGTGACGCTTGGCAATTCCTTGCGGCGAGTGTTGCTTTCTTCGCTGGAAGGCGCCGCAATCACCGCGATGCGCGTCACAGACATCCCGCACGAATTCTCGGCGATTCCCGGTGTGCGGGAAGACGTGATCCAGGTGATGCTCAGGCTCAAGCAGATTCGACTTTCGCTGGAGGGCGAAGGGCCGCAGTACATGACGCTCCGTATCGAGGGGCCGGGTGTGGTCACTGCCGGCGACATCATCGCCCCACCGGAAATCGAAGTGTTGAATCCTGATCTTTACCTGTTCACTGTGGATAATGACGAAACGCACCTGGACTTTGAGTTCACCGTAGAAAATGGGCGCGGCTATGTCCCTTCAGAAGGGCGTGGCCGAATGCCGATCGGGGTGCTGCCGGTAGATGCGATCTTCAGTCCGGTGCGCCGGGTGAACTTCCGTGTGGACCAGGCGCGCGTGGGGCAATTGACCAACTATGACCGGTTGATCGTTGACATCTGGACCGATGGTCGCATTGCTCCACTCGATGCTTTGAAGGAATCCGCGCGGATTCTGGTCATGCATTTGCGTTTGATCGCCGGGGCTGAGGTCGAAGAGGAAGTCCAGTCGGCTGACGATGCGCAGAAAGAGACGATCCCGCATCAGGCCTATGCCATTCCTGTCGAAGACCTGGGATTAGGTGTGCGTGTTTATAATGCCCTCAAGCGCACGGGGATTTCTAATGTCGGTGAAGTGTTAGAGATGCTCACGCGGGGCAGGGATGCTATGCTGTCCATCCGCAACTTCGGTGAAAAATCGCTGGATGAGCTGGTGGAGCAATTAATCATTAAGGGGTTCTGGACGGCAACGGCTGAAGCAGAAGTCGTCTAGCCCGTCGGAACGTATAGCCAGGAGGTAGAAGTATGCGACATCGTGTCGCGGGTAAGAAATTGAGTCGCCCAGTGGGCCAGCGGACCGCCCTGCGCCGTAACCTGGTGACGGAACTGTTCCGCCACAATCACATCCGCACCACGCGGACGAAAGCTGAGGCTATTCGCGGGCAGGCTGAAAAACTGATCACGTTGGCTAAACATGGCCTGGTTGCTGGCGAAGCAGACCCGGCTAAAGAGGTTCACGCCCGGCGTCTGGCTGCGGCGCGCCTCAATGATCCTGCCGTTGTGCAGAAGTTGTTCAATGAAATTGCGCCCCAGTTTCGTGACCGTCCGGGTGGTTACACGCAGATGCTGAAGCTCGGGCTGCGCAAGGGCGATGCTGCCCAAGTCGTACTTTTAAAACTGGTCGAAGAATAGCACGGGGAACTGTTTCGGCATTATCGCCGTCGAGGTGAAGAGCAGTGCGCGTGAAAGCCGTCGTGACCTACGACGGAACGGGATACGGAGGATTCCAGCGGCAAAAAAACGCGCCTAGTATCCAGGCAGAACTGGAGCGCGCACTGGAGAAACTGACGGGCGCCCCTTGTTCCATTGTGGCGGCGGGGCGCACAGATGCCGGGGTACACGCCGAGGGTCAGGTCATTGCTTTCGACACCGCATGGCGTCATCCGCTGACCGATCTGCGCCGGGGAATGAATGCTTTACTTCCGCGACAGATCGCAGTTGTGCGTGTGGAAGAAACGAAGCCGACGTTTCACCCGCGCTATGATGCCTTACGCCGTTGGTATCGCTACACGCTCTATCGTGCGGGGGTGCGTAACCCGTTAGTGGCGCGCTTTAGTTTGCATAGTGCGCGGACGCTCAATGTGGAGGCCATGCGTGTTGCCGCCGCGCTGTTGGTGGGGCAGCAGGATTTTGCCGCTTTCGGTTCGCCGGCGGTCGGCGAAAACACCGTGCGTGAGGTCTATCGTGCTGTGTGGACCGAACAGGATACGTGGCTGTACTTCGATATTGAAGCCAACGCTTTCCTGTACCGAATGGTGCGCATGATTGTCGGGACGCTGCTCCGTGTAGGGGCAGGGGTTTTGTCCCCGGACGAGTTTGCTGACATTCTGCGCACATGCAATCGCCGTAAAGCTGGCCCGGCAGTGGCCGCACAGGGATTGTGTCTTAAGGCTGTATCTTACGCGGAAGAGACCTGTGCGCCGGTTTGAATGAGAAAAAGGATTGATCCAGGTAGGGGTGAAAAAAGGTGAAACAAGCAAGAATTCATAAAACTTATGTAGCCAAGCCAGATGATATTCAGCGGGACTGGTATGTTGTTGATGCGACCGGTCTGACGTTGGGCCGGCTGGCCACGCAAATCGCGAGTGTTCTGCGCGGGAAGAACAAGCCGCAGTATACGCCGTATGAGGATGTGGGCGATTTTGTCGTCGTGATCAACGCCGAGAAAGTGGCGGTCACGGGACGCAAACTCGACCAGAAAGAATACTATCACCATACTGGCTATCCTGGCGGCATCAAGTCAATTACCCTGCGCAAACAACTGCAAAAGCATCCGGAGCGCGTTATCGAACATGCCGTTAAAGGGATGTTGCCTCGTGGCCCGTTGGGTCGCCGGCAGTTCAAGAAGTTGAAGGTTTATGCCGGGGCTGAACATCCCCATCAGGCACAATTGCCTAAACCGTTGGAGTTATAAGGAGTCTAGCGCATGTATTATGAAGGGTTAGGACGTAGAAAAACTGCTTCTGCTCGTGTTCGTCTCCACTCGGGTGGGAGTGGACAATACATTATCAACGGGCAGCCTTATCGGGAATACTTCCGCCGTGAAGTTGATTGGCAGAATCTTCTCATGCCTTTGAAACTCACCCGCACCGAGGCGCAGTTTGATATTACCGTCTTGGTCGAGGGCGGCGGCGTTACCGGACAGTCTGAAGCGGTGCGCATGGGCGTCTCCCGCGCGCTGCTCAAAGTTGACCCGGAGTTTCGCGCTTTGTTGCGGAAGGCCGGCATTCTCACACGCGATGCGCGTGAGAAGGAACGCAAAAAGCCGGGTCTCAAGCGCGCTCGCAAGGCTCCGCAATACACGAAGCGCTAGGTCGAACTCACACTTCGCGTTGACCTTGTGTGTCTGTACAGGTAGGCAAGTTTTTGCCTACCTGTTTGTTGTATAGTGACTTCTCTTGCTGCATACGTTTCGCGCTTTGAGGACAACATGGCACAGATTACCGTGATTGGCTTGGGGCCTGGCGCGCCTGAACAATTGACGCGCGCGGCCTGGGATGCGCTTTCCCAGGCCGCGGTGGTGTGGCTGCGCACTGCGCGCCATCCGGTTGTCCCCCATCTCCCCACTGGCCCGGTCGTTCGCTCGTTTGACGATCTCTATGAAAAAGCAGACTCGTTCGAGGCTGTCTATGCGGCTATCGTGGAGAAAGTGCTGGAACTGGGGGCGCGCCAGGAGGGTGTAGTTTACGCCGTCCCCGGCCATCCATTGGTTGGGGAGTCTACCGTGACGCGCATCTTGCAGCAAGCGCGCGCGGCTGCTATCCCCGTACATATCGTGCCGGGGCTAAGTTTTATCGAACCGACCTTGACTGCATTGTCGCTCGATCCCCTGGATGGGTTGCAGATTGTGGATGCGCTTGACCTCGTGGGGGCGTACTATCCAGTGCTGAACCCGGATGTGCCGGTGTTGGTCGCGCAGGTCTACAGCCGGGGGGTGGCCTCCGAATTGAAGCTGGTGTTGATGGATGTGTACCCTGATGAACATCCGGTTGCCCTCATCCATGCGGCCGGCACGTCAGCCGAATCCGTAGTGTGGGGACCGCTGTACGAAATAGATCATAGCGAGGCCACGCCTTTGACCTCGCTGTACGTGCCGCCGCTGCCCGCCGGCGGCGGTTTTGCGCATTTTCAGGCGACGGTAGCGCATCTGCGCAGTCCGGCGGGATGTCCCTGGGACCGCGAACAGACGCACGCGACTTTGCGCGCTTCGCTTTTGGAAGAAACGTATGAAGTGCTGCACGCTATTGACACGGACGACATAGAGGCTCTCCGCGAGGAATTGGGGGATTTGTTGCTTCAAGTGGTGTTGCACGCCCACATCGCCAACGAAGAAGGCGAATTCCGTATGGCAGATGTGATCGCCGGGATTGATCGCAAGCTCAAACACCGCCACCCCCACGTGTGGGGCGACGTACAGGTGGCTGGCGCGCAGGAAGTCACCGTCAACTGGGAGATCATCAAGCGGCAGGAACGAGCAGACAACGGCGCGGCGCAGCGCTCCTTGTTGGATGGTGTGCCGGCGGCGTTACCGGCGCTGGCGCAGGCCTCCGCCTATAGCAGCCGCGCGGCGCGTGTCGGATTGGACGCGCTGCCAACCGACGCCGTCATTGCGCGCGTTAAACACCTGGTGGATACAGTGCGCCAGGCGCACACACCCGCAGTGCAGGCCGCGGCGCTTGGCGACCTGTTGTTGGGCATTGGCAAGTGGGCGCGGCGGCTGGAGATTGACCCTGAGGCCGCCCTGCGCGAGGCAAACGCGCGTTTTGCCCGGCGTTTGCGCTATGTTGAGCAAGCCGCGCGCCAGCAGGACCTTGCCCTGGAGGCATTGAGCGCCGGGGAAAAAGAACGCCTCTGGGATGAGGCAGCCCATAACAACCGCTGACTTTGTAAAACCAACTCCCGGACAAGCCGGGAGTTGGTTTTATATGGGCTGTTGACCTGAAAGAGTCTATTGCATATAAGGTTCCAGCTCTTCGATGAGCGCGGCTTTCGCTCGATTGCCGACCAGACGAGTCACTTCCTGCCCGTTTTTGAAGATAATCATCGTTGGAATGTTCATCACGCCATACTGCGTTGCCAACGCGGACTCTTCCTGCACGTTGACTTTGACAATTTTCAACCGTCCATCCAGTTCGACCGCGACCTCCTCCAGCGTCGGGCCTAACTTGCGACAGGGCGGACACCATTCGGCCCAAAAATCCACCAGAACCGGCAATGCGGCTTCCTGAATCTCGACCTCAAAGCTGCTTGCATCAACGTGTTTCACGCTTCCCATTTCCTCACCTCCGCTTATGTCTGTGCCACACTGGACAAGCGCCGCCCTTGTCAGCATGATTTTTCGGCTGACTCGCGCCTGCTGTAGCGAAGTTGATTATCGCATGGCTGAAAGCATTGTCAAGACATTTTCAGCCGCAGCGCAACCTCGTAAGAAAACCGTCAGATTCGAGGGGTTGCCAATTATTTTTTCCTGTGTTATAATAAACCTGTTGACGGTTGAGGAATCGTCATAAGGCTTGTGCTTATGGAAAATACACAAGAAAGTAGTTTACAAGAAATAGATGACGCAGGCCCAAAGTTGAGATTGTCCAGTCTCCTTGGGCATATTTTAGGTGAAGTTACAGCGATAGTTTGGCGGTGGGGGACTGACCGCCGGGCTGTCGCTGCTTTTGTTGGACGCTATAGCGCGCATCTGGCAATTCTGGTTTTGGCGTTATTGCTGGGCCTTGTCGGCCGGATTGCCCTTGCGCCGATCAGCGTCGCGGTAACGCCGGAAGCCAGTTCTGTCTCTCGCCCGGTCGCGGCGGAACCGGTGCTCACCCCTACGGCGCTGGTGGCCGGCGGAGCGCCGCAGTGGCCTATCCTCACTCAAACGGCCCGCGCCGTCTTCAGGAAAGCGCAACCCCGCACAGATGTTCCTGAACGGGTGCGCCTCGAAGTAATTACCTATACGGTAAAGTCTGGCGATAATATCTTCCTGATCGCTGAACAGTTTGGCCTATCCCCTTACTCTATCGCGTGGTCCAACATGGAGACGTTACAAGGCTCGCCGTGGTTGATCCAGCCGGGCCTGACGCTCTTTATTCCCCCTGTTGATGGCGCTTACCATACCGTGATGGAGGGCGAAACCCCCGAAAGCATTGCTGAGCACTACGCCGTCGCGGCGACGGCGCTGTATAACGTTTGGAACACGCTTGCCGCCGGGATGCCGTTGCGGGAAGGTATGCAACTGATGATCCCCGGCGCGGTGGGCGAAGACGTTGAGTGGGAAGCGCCCCCGCCTGAACCCACGGCCCCCGGCGTTGGCGCGGCCGCCGTCAGTTGGGGAGCATGTGGCGCCGTTTCGGTGAGTGGCCCGGGCGCAGCGGGGTGGTTTATTTTGCCGACCGGCTCCTACGCGGTCTCCGGGTGGTATTTTGGCGATCCACGTAATCCTGGGCATATCGGGCTGGATTACAAATGTCGTGCGGGCGATCCTATCTACGCCGCCGATAATGGCGTGGTGGTCTTCGCCGGCTGGGGCGGTGGGTATGGCAACCTGGCGCGCGTCCGACATGGCAACGGCTACGAGACGTATTACGCGCACTTCAGCGGTTTTGCGGTGGGATGTGGGCAGCCGGTCTATCAGGGACAGTTGCTCGGCTATTGTGGGTCAACCGGTTGGTCAACCGGCGCTCACTTGCACTACGAAATCCGTCTCAACGGCATTCCGCAGAACCCCCAACTTTTCCAGCCATGAGTATACCTTTTGCGCCGCTCCAGCAGGATGACTACGCCTGGCATACGCCTTCTCTAATTCGCCTTTCTGCCAGGTTTGCCGTATGGGTTTGGCGCTGGCATGGCGACCATGAAGGACAGCGCCCCCTGTTGGGGCGGCTGGCCTCACACGTTGCGCTCGCGCTGACCCTGGTTCTATTTGTGCTCCTGGGCGGTATGCAGTTTGACTCAATCGCTTCTGCCTCCCAGGCGGCGGCAACGTTGGCCGCGCGCGCTAACAGCCTCGCGCCGGCCACACTCGCTACGTCGTTCGCGCGCTCGTACTACCGGGGCGGGACGCACGCTCAGATTGTGCGTCAAGCCGAGGCGCATACGGCGATCCCGGAGCGCCCGCGCCTGGAGATTGTCACCTACATTGTCCAGGGGGGCGATACGGCAGAATCCATTGCCGCGGCGTTTGGCTTGCAACCGACCACGTTGCTCTGGTCGAACCCGGAGATGGAGAAGATGCCCGATCTGCTGCAAGTGGGACAGGTCTTGACGATTTTGCCCCTGGATGGCGTGTACCATACAATTGCCGTCAGCGACACCGTACAATCTCTGGCCGAGACGTACAAAGTTGCTGCTGAAAACATCGTCAATTGTCCTTTTAATACCGTGCCGGTAGATGGGCAGCTCGTTGTCGGCGACAAATTGATCGTGCCGGGCGGAACCAAGCCCTACAAGACGCGCGAAGTCACGGTTTATCAGGGGCCGGTGACCGCTGATGTTACAGCCGCCGGTATTTTCTACTGGCCGGCAGCCGGTGTGTTGACGCAAGGGTACTGGTACGGGCACCGGGCCATTGACATCGGCGGATCGGTCGGCGCGGCGATTGTCGCCTCGGATGCCGGGTATGTGAGCTTTGCCGGCTGGACGGACATCGGCTACGGCTATCTGGTCGTTCTGGACCATACCAATGGTTTCCAGACCTATTACGCCCATCTGAGCCACATCTACGTTTTCGAAGGCGAAACAGTTTACGCGGGGGCGGTGATCGGCGCGATGGGCAGCACGGGCAATTCTACCGGGCCGCACCTGCATTATGAGATCCGCTACAACGGGTATCCGACCAATCCTTTGATCTACCTGCCCTGACCGAGCTGGGGGCCTAACTGTGCACGCGCGAGCCGTGAGGCTCGTTTTTGTTTGTCATCCCATTGGAGGTCGCCAATGATTGTGACGGTTGAAGAAGCGCGCCGGTTATACGCCGACGCGGATAGTGTCCACGATTTCGATCACATTCTGCGCGTGTTGGCGTTGGCCGAACGCATCGCGCGGGTTGAGCGCGCCGACCTGTCTATCATCCGCGCCGCAACGCTCTTGCACGATTGGGGGCGCAGCGCGGCGGACGCCGCAGCGCAAGATCACGCGGCTAGCGCTGCGGCGCGCGCGCGCGCGTTCCTGGCAGCGCGTGGGGCGCCCTTAGCCTGGATTGAGGCCGTCGCGCACGCCATCGCGGCGCATCGCTTTCGGGCTGCGCCCGAACCGGCCACGCTCGAAGCGCAGGTGCTCTTTGACGCCGACAAGCTGGATGCGATTGGCGCGATCGGCATTGCGCGGGCGTTTGCCTACGGCGGCGCGCACCAACAGCGTCTCTGGGCGCCGCTGGATGCGGTGGACCTGGCGCGGTGGGAAGCCAACGGCGATGAGGCTGCCCATACGCCGGTTCACGAATTCGTCGTCAAGCTCTCGCGCATCCAGGAACGGCTCTACACCGCTGAAGGGCGCGCCATTGCCCGCGAGCGCCATCGCTATATGGCGGCGTTCTACCGGCGGCTGGACGCCGAGGTGCAGGGGTTGTGAATTGCGAATTACGAGTTACGGATTACGAATTACGAATCGCGCGACCGCAGGTGCGGGTAGAGGAGCACCTCGCGGATCGAGCGTTGATCGCTGAACAGCATCGCCAGGCGATCAACCCCCATCCCGAATCCGCCGTTGGGCGGCATCCCGTATTTCAGCGCTTGCACATAGTCCTCGTCCAGCGGTTGGGCTTCCTCGTCGCCAGCTTCGAACTCCCGTCTTTGCTGGTAGAAGCGCCGTTCCTGTTCAAAGGGATCGTTTAACTCGGTGAAGGCGTTGCCCGTCTCTAGTCCCCCGATAAACAGTTCAAACCGTTCCACGTGGGTCGGATCGTCGGGCTTCTGTTTTGCCAGCGGTGAGATTTCGATGGGGTAGTCGTAGACGAAGGTGGGTTGGATGAGTGTGTGTTCCGCCGCGGAGAGCAGATTGTCCACCAGGTGTCCCCAGGTGGCGTTGCTGGCGGCCGCGTACCCGCGCCGGCGCATCTCCGCGCGCAGGGCCTCCGCGTCGGGGAACGCCGCGTAGTCTATGCCCGTGTGCGTGTGGATGAGTTCCCGCAGGGCAATGCGCCGCCAGGGCGGCGCCAGATCAATGACGTTTCCCTGGTAGGTGAGGGTGGTGGTTCCCAATACCCGTTGCGCCGCGGCGGGGATCATCTGCTCGACGGTTTCCATCACACCGGCCAGGTCGGTATAGGCGCAGTAGAATTCCAGTTGGGTGAATTCGGGATTGTGCTTGAAAGAGACGCCTTCATTGCGGAAGTCGCGCCCGATTTCGTACACCCGCTCGTACATCCCCACCAACAAGCGTTTGAGATACAGTTCAAACGAAATGCGCAAGTACAGATTTTGCTTGAGCTGGTTGTGATAGGTGGTGAACGGGCGCGCCGCCGCGCCGCCGTAGATCGGCTGGAGCACCGGCGTCTCCACTTCGAGGTAGCCGCGCTCGTCGAGCCAGGCGCGCAGGGCGCTGATGGTCCGCGAGCGGATGCGGAAGGTCTCCCGCACCTGCGGATTGACGGCCAGATCGGCGTAGCGCTGCCGATAGCGTTCTTCGACGTCGGCGAAGGCGCTGTAGCGGGTGAGATGACCGGCGGCGTCCGCGTATTCTTTGGGGATGGGCAGCGGCGTGATGGCCTTCGCCAACATCCGCAGCGCGCGCACCTGGAGGCTGATTTCTCCGGCGCGCGTGCGCACAATCGTCCCGCCGGCCTCGACGAAATCGCCGATGTCGAACGCCTGCTTGAACAACGCGAGAGTTTCATCCCCCAGCTCGTTGTGGCGCATGAAAAGCTGAAGCTTGCCGCTCTCGTCTTCGATGTGCGCGAACGCGACCTTGCCCATCAGGCGCAGACTGACGATGCGGCCCGCGACCGTGGCGTCGGGCGCCGCATTGCCGGAACGTTCGGCCTCGGCGCACGCCTCGAGCACGGCCTGGGCCGTGTGCGTGCGGTAGCTGCGGTGCGGGTAGGATGGCATCCCGGCCGTTTCCAGTTTTTCCAGCTTTGCTACACGTTGGCGTTCCAGTTCATTCAATTCCATTGGCGGGTTCCCTTGAAAATGGTTGAAAGTTGAAAGTTGAAAGTTGAAAGTTGAAAGTTGAAAGTTGAGCTCCCCCGGCGTGTTGCGGGCGCTCCTCGCCCTACGTCGGAGTTAGTTCACAGTGAGAATCTCGAAAACCAGGTCCCCATCTGGCGCCTGGACCACGGCCTTGTCGCCCTTGCGCTTGCCGAGCAGCGCCTTGCCCAGGGGCGATTCGTTCGAGATTCTCCCGTGAGCCGGGTCGGCCTCGGCAGAGCCGACCACGTAATAATTCTCAGGCGCGTCGTACCCATATTCCTGGATGGTCACCCGGCTGCCCACGCTGACGACGCCGCGCGACTTGTTGGTCTCTGCAATGATAATCGCCTTGCGCAGTTGCTCTTCCAGAGTGAGAATCCGCCCTTCCACAAACGATTGTTCGCGGCGCGCATCTTCCAATTCCGCATTTTCGATCAGTTCGCCTTCGCCCAGCGCCTCGTGCAGGCGCTGGGCTAACTCTTGGCGGCGCACTGTTTTCAGATAACTTAATTCTTGCTCTAATGCTTCGTAGCCCTCTGGCGTCAGGTACACCGGGCGATTGCTCATGATGTTATGCTCCTCGAAATCTCGTTTTAGTGATTGGGGTAGGTCTGTTTATAAAAGAAAAACCCGAGAGCGCATGGCTCACAGGCATTCCGATTTTACCATAATTCCAGGGATTGTAAACTTGAAAACATGGGTGACGACAGGGTCGGACTTAAACATTCAATCCGCGTGGCATAGACATCGCGGTAGCTACCATGCATCCATGCCCCTCGCTGTGGGGAAGGCTCAAATGCTGGCGCCGGGTTCAAGGATGGGGAGTGTAAAACTGAAGGTGCTCCCGGCGCCGACTGCGCTCTCTGCCCAGATTTGTCCGTGGTGGGCTTCAATGATCTGGCGCGAAATGACCAGGCCCAACCCCGTCCCGGCGACTTTGTGCTCCTTGCCGGGCAGGCGGGCGAACTTGTGGAAGAGGCGCGGCAATTGTTCCGCCGGGATACCGGGGCCGGTGTCTGAAACCGCGACGGTGATATGCTGGGCATCGGCGCTGGCCGTAATGGTAATCGTGTCGCCGGGGTCCGCGTATTTCGCGGCATTGCTGAGCAAATTGAGGAGCACCTGGTGAATGCGTTGCTCGTCGCCGCTGGTCGGCGGCAGCTCGGTTAAAATTTGTATCGCTAGAGTTTGCCGGTTGTCTTTGAGCGTGGGGCGGATGATGTTGGCCGCCCTGGCGATCATATCCGCGATGTTGAGCGCGACTTTCGCCATCCGAATGCGCCCGGACTCCAGGCGCGCCAAATCCAGGAATTGCGTCGCCAGACTGCTCACCCGTTGTGTTTCCTGCTGGATGATGGTGATGAATTGAACGCGCGCGTTCTCGTCCAGGTCTGGGCGTTGCAGCAAGTCGGCGTAGGAGAGGATTGCCGTCAGGGGGGTGCGGATTTCGTGAACCACCTCGGC
Source organism: Anaerolineae bacterium (assembly GCA_034433375.1). GTDB lineage: Bacteria > Chloroflexota > Anaerolineae > B4-G1 > SLSP01 > DSWT01. The sequence goes on from DAOUAQ010000336.1 coordinate 37,478, forward strand.
GACCCAATCGCTCTGTTCAAAGAGCCGCGCATTTTGCACGGCCACCGCCGCGATGCTGGCGAGCGTTTCTAAGGTCTCGATGTCCGCGCGCGTGAAACTGTGGCGGGTTTTGGTGGTCACGGATTCCAGCACGCCGATGATTTGCTCGCCAAAGAACATGGGGACGGCCAGCAACGATTGGGTGGGCTTGATGGTTTGAATCGCAAAATGCCGCGGATCGGAGAGGACATCTTCGACGATGAGCATGTCGCGGTTGCGCACGACCCACCCGGCCAGGCTGCTCTCGAGGGGCACCTCGGTGACTTCGAGCAGGGTGGCATCTGGCCCGGCGGCAGCCGCAAAGCGCAACGTATTGTCGCTTTCCATCAGCAGAATTGACGCGCCGTCCGCATTGGTGAAATCGCGGGCGGCCTCTACGATTTGTTGGAGCAGGGGGCGCATTTCGAGCGTCGAGTTCAGGCGCCGGCTGATGCTGATGAGTTGCTCAAGCGTGGCAATACTTTGCTCTAAACTCTCGCGCGATGGTTCTGTTTTTTTCACGGATCATGATCCTTTGCCGGCAATCGCTTGCACGACCAGGCGTACCTGCTGGGTGACCAGGCTGTGGGGTTGCACAATGACCATCGGGCGTCCGCTTTGCATACTTTCATACGCCAGGTCGGGAACAGGTGGGATGCTGCAGATCATTGTGTGTTGGAGCGTGTTTTCGATATCCATACGGTTGAGAGACGCCGCCGCCGGCACGCGGTTGATGAGGACGATTTTGGTTTTGTAGGCACCGATATTTTGCCGATCCAACTGCTCGAGCATCGCCTGCGCCATGAGGATACCGATGCGATTGGCATCCAGGGTGAGAACGATGTCACTTGCCATTCGCAATGCCTCAGCCGTAGCCTCATCGAGTGCGGCGGGCAAATCCAGGAGCACGTAATCATAGTCGGAAAGCAAATACCGCATCACAGTGCGCGAGAATTCGCGGGTGAGGCGCGGCCCTAGCCCGGCGGGGGTCGCCGTACTCAGCAACAGGTGCAAACCAGACGTGTGGCGGATCATTTTGTCCGTCAGAGCGTCTTTGGTGAGGCTGGCTAATGGTTGCGCGGCCAGCGTTTGAATCCCCCCCGGCACAGTCATGCCCAACTGCAGCGCCAACGTGCCATTGCCATCGCGCCATTCCACCAAAGCCACCTGTTTGTCGGGGTATGCCTTTTGCAGCTCCAGCGCAACGTTGAGGGTGAGGGAGCTGGTACCGAGTCCGCCTTTCGTGGGCAGAAAACCGACGATCCGCCCGCGTCCTGGAACCGCTTCTACGACGGCGGCGCGCTTTTTACGTTGGATCAAGGCCTGGACGCGCGTGATAAGTTCGGCGCGGTGGATCGGCTTGGTGAGATAATCATCCGCGCCCGCCTGGAAACCGGCGACTTTATCGTTCACGGCCGTCTTCGCCGTGAACATCAAGATGGGGATGGCCTGGGTGTCCGGATGCTTGCGGAGTTGCATCGCCACCTGATAGCCATCAATGCCGGGCATCATCACGTCAAGAATGATGAGGTCGGGTTTCTCTTCGAGGGCCTTTTCGATGGCTTGCTGGCCCGATGCTGCCGCGATTATTTGAAACCCTTCATGCTCCAGCATAATACCGACCAGGCGCAGGGCATCAACATCATCATCAACGATTAAAATGCGGTTGGCATCCATAGCACACTCACTTTCTTTAAGGACTCTTTAGCCTTATTATACTGTGGAGATGGAATTGCTTCAAGTTACAGTAGCATGATAGTTCGGTGACTTCTGGTGACAGCACCCCGCGCAGACGGTTGTTATGCCGCCTGCGTGATCACGAGCGCCAGTATGGCCAGGATGACCAGGATGATGAGACTGTACTTCGTGGTGCTGCGCAGGACTTCGCCTTCCCTGTCGCTCATCCCGACAGTGCTGCATCCCACGATAATTTTCGCCGGCGCAAAAACCGAACCTACCGCGGCCCCCGCATTGTGGATGGCGAGAATGACCGGGACCGCATAGCCCAGGGTTTGTGCGACTTGTTGCTGGAAAGCGCCGAAAATGACGTTGGCGTTGGTGTTGCTGCCGGTCATAAACGCGCCCAACGCGCCGATGAAGGGGGCGATGAAGGGAAACAGCGCCCCAGCAGTGTCCGCCATGGCGTGGGAGAGCACCGTCACCATGCCGGCATTTTCCATGGTGGTCGCCATCGCCACCATCGTCAAAATGCCCAATGTTGATTGTACGCCACTGCGTACCATACCCGCGCGTATTTTCTTGCCGCTGCCCGGCGGCAACGTTCCCTGAACCTTCGCCAGCCACAGGGTCAGAAGCCCGGTGTAGAACAATAGCGCCCCGGGATGTCCAAAGGGGGCGAGAGCCTTGGTTTTCCCGGCGGCGATGCTGTGCCCGTTCGCCAGGGTTATGGCGGGGATCGGAATTTGCAGGGTGATGCGCTCAAGCAACGCGGAGAGCGCGGGGATAAAGCTGACGCTGAAGATGATGACGAGCAAGAGCAGATACGGTACGAGGGACGAGAGACTTTTAGCCCACGGGAAGTTTGACACGGACTGCGCGCGGCCGTTTTTCTTCCACAACGCCCCGACCACACCGACAACCAATCCCGCCAAAGCGCCGAGCATCGCCGCGATGTTGTACAACCCGGCGTAGACCGCCAGACACTGCACCCCGCTCATCATGGCCGCCATAGCGAGCATCGGCCACAGCCCCTCGCGCAAAGCCGCCTTGCCGCCAGCGATCCACAAAATCAGAAAGCCGATGAGGAAACACACCAATCCGAGCACCGCCGCCATAGCCGGAGCGATTTCTGTTCCTCCCAAACCGGTAGCGGCTGTCAACGCCTCGAATGAAGCGCCAAGCGACCCGAAGGAAATAGCCCACGCCAACCCTAGCGAGGGCATCACCACGGCTTCCAACGCCGGGAAACCTATGCCAACCATGATCGGCGCGACGACGGCGACCGGAACGCCAAAGCCGCCGACGCCCTGAAGAAAGCCCGTGAACGCCCAGGCCAGCAGGAGCACCTGAAAGGTTTTCCCCGGCGCGATGTGCTGCAACATCGTGCTCATGACATTCAGGCTGCCATTCGCTTCGGTGATGCGGAAGAAAAACAAGGCGCCCCATATAATGTAGAGCACGTGGACGGCGCGAAAAACCCCTTCGATCTGCGCCCAGACAATGAATTCGCCATTCGCCGCAAACCGCAGAACGGCAATCACCAGCGCGGCGAGCCAGCCCACCACACCCGCCTTCGCGCCGTTCCAGCGGAAACCGACCATCAAAATGAGTATGAGAACCAACGGTAGCGCGGCTAAGAGCGTGTCAATGATTGTCATCGTGCTCGCCTTTTGAGATAGGAGTGTTGACCCCTGGCGCCGGCGGCGCAGCGTCTCGCGCCAGGTCGGCCATAACGCTATTGTACCATAAACTAACCAACTTTGTAAAACAAAACAGATGCCGCAAGCAGGCATCTGTTTGTCAAAATTTTAGCGTCACCGGGAGATTAGTTCTGGCCGTACAAATACCCCTTCAGCGTCAACACCTCGCGCTTAAGCTGATCGTCGTGTTCCAGCCGCGCGCGCACGCGCTCGTATCCGTACAGCACCGTCGTATGATCGCGCCCGCCCAGTTCGGCGCCGATTTGCGGCAGCGAAGCATCCGTCTCCTCGCGTAGGAGATACATCGCCACCTGCCGGGGCTGCGCAATGCGGTGGTGACGTTGCGCGCTGCGTAAATCGTCTTCGGTGATCCCATAAAAGGCCGCGACCGTGCTGAGGATCTGCGCCGCCGAAACTTCAGGCCGGTTGGGCAGCAAATCGGTGAGCGCGTTTTCGACCACTTGCCGCGTGAGGGGGAGATTGGTCAGCCGGGCCATCGCCAGCACCCGATTGAGCGCCCCTTCCAACTCGCGGATGTTGCTTTCGATGTTGGTGGCGATGTAGCTCAACAGCTCGTTGGGCACGCGGACGCCCAACCGCTCGGCCTTCGATTGCAGGATCGCCACGCGCGTTTCGTAATCTGGCGATTGGATATCAACGATCAACCCCCACTCAAAGCGCGAGCGCAGCCGCGCTTCCAGCGTGATCATCGCTTTGGGGATGCGGTCGCTGCTGAGGACAATCTGGCGGCCATTATCACGCAGCGCGTTGAAGGTGTGGAAGAATTCCTCCTGCGTGCTTTCCTTCCCGGCGATGAACTGGATGTCATCCACGAGTAGCACATCCGCCGTGCGATACTTTTCGCGGAACAGCTCCGTGGTGTGGGTGCGGATCGCCTCAATGAGGTCGTTGGTAAACGTTTCCGAGGACACGTAGAGGACCTGCATATCGTGCCGGTAGCACTCGTGCCCAATCGCGTGCAGCAGGTGAGTCTTGCCTAGCCCCACGCCGCCGTGGATGAACAGCGGATTGTATGCCCGCGCCGGCGTCTCGGCGACGGCCTGCGACGCTGCCTGCGCCAGGCGGTTGCTTGGGCCGACCACAAAGTTGTTGAAGGTGTAACTCGCGTTAAGGCCGGGGTCGCGGACAGGCGCCGGTAGCGCCATTTCTGCCAGATCCTGGATGAGGCCAGGGGCGTTTTCGTGGCCGTTGTTGCGCTTGGCCTGCCAGACCACAAAGCGCGCGCGTATCTCTTCCCGTTGGGTGAGCCGATGCAGCGTGCGTTGTATGACGCTGTACAGGCGGTTTTCCAGCCATTCAACCGCGTAGCCGTTTTTCACCCCGATGACCAGCGTATCCCCATTTTCCATCCCGATGCAATGGGTGTCGCGCAGCCACGTATCGAAGGTGGCGCGGGTCATCTGCAGTTCCAATTCCCCTAAAGCGGCCTGCCATAATCTTTGGGGGTTTATCTCATTCATACAATTCCCCTTGAGTGAATTTCGCAAGAATATCGTCATCAACAGGATCAGCAAAAAAAGGATGGTCACTTGTCTGGCAACGGCATCTTTCCACAGGAGGATCAAGAGGAGATCGCTCCCTTCCTTTCACGTGACCATGTACATTTTACCAAAGAAAGCCAAAAGAAGCAATGACAAACGGCGGTTTTTAGCTTAAAAAGCCGCTAGTTTTAATCTTGCTTTTTGTCGTGTGGATAACAATTTTTCTATTTGGCACTCGTGCGGTCTCCGGCTCTCCAAACCACTACATATATTGGCGGTGATGTGGAAAGGGCTGTGGAAAAGAACGTAAGGATTTGTCAGACCCAAACATTTTGCGCCTATCGCCGTATATGGCGTGCTCGGTTTGCTGCTCACACCTTCCGCCGTTGCCGTTGCGCCTCGTACCAGGTCGCGCGTAACACCTCCAGGCTGCGGGACAATCCCATCCAATCCTCGACCGGCAGAACGAGCGCCTGCTCGCGCGGATGAATGAGATAAGGATGCAGCCACAAACGCAGCCACCACAACGGGAGCGGGTAGCCTTTCGTGTTAATGACGACGACAGTTTGGCCCCAGATGTCCCTGTATAGCCGTCGGCGGGCGTTCTTTTCCTGTTCGGGCGGAAAGATACTCTTGAAATCCACCGGGCGGACCATCTCGACACGTTGGTAAGAAAAGGCAACCGGGTAGAAAGGCGTGTGGATGACGAAATTGTTCTTGTGACAACCGACGCGCGCGCGGCGCGCCAGGAACGTATAGATGACGATGAGTGCGCCCATGCCGGCGATCCCTAATCCCGCAAAGGCATAGCGTTCATCTAACAACGCCAGGTCAGGCGCATTCCACCACAGAAAAACGCCGCCAGGTATCAGCCAGATGGCCGGCCACAGCCACCGTCTGGCGAGAGCCTGGTAGGGCAGCAGGCGAAATTTCGCTGGGCTGGTGTTTTTCATAGAACCGTCACCCTCCTTCCTGTGGGTTTTGGTAACAGGCGCAGTGACTTTGCAGCACGCACCTTTCACACGCAGGGTTACGCGCGTGGCAGACCTGCCGTCCGTGCGCGATAACGTTCAGGTGGAATGTCCAGTACAATTCTGGCGGAACAAGCGCTTCCAACAACACATGCGCTTTCTCCCGCGAAGTCGGGTCGGGAATCAACCCGAGCCGGCGGGTGACGCGGTGAATGTGGGTGTCTACCGGGAAAGCCGCCCATCCAAACGAAAAGAGCAGCACAATGGCGGCGGTTTTCGGCCCGACGCCGTCGAGACTTAGCAACCACTGCCGCGCTGCTGCGAGCGGCAGCGTCTCCAGGAAGTCCAACGACAACGCGCCGCATTCTTCGGTGATGCGCCGGAGCGCCGCCTGGATGCGCAGCCCCTTGGAGGACGCCAGCCCTGCCGGCCGGATCGCCGCGATGACTGTCTCCGGCGGCGCATCGCGCACCGCTTCCCAGGTGGGGAACTGCGCGCGCAAGCGCGCGTAGGCGATGTCGCGGTTGCGGTCGTTGGTGTTCTGGCTCAAGATCGTGTTGACCAGCGCCGCCAGCGGATCGCCTTCAGGCTGCTGCGGATGGTCGCCGTAGACCTCGCCCAGCCGGCGGTGAATCTCCCACACCAGCTCACGCGCAGATGCGGCGGGCGGCGTCATGCGTTGCGCTCCAGCACGCGTCGCGCGCGGCGGATCCACTCTTGTTCCGCCTCAAAGGTGAGATGCGCGCTAACTTCGTCCCAGGGTACCCAAATCGTGAAAAACTGTTGTGCGTCAGAGGTGGGGCGCGCGGCCTGGCGCAGGGAACGCGCGCGCATGAGAAAATAATGCTCGGTGCGGCGCACAACTTTGTCGCCCAGCGGAAAGGCGACCAACTGCTCCCCCAGATCGGCGATGATTTCGAGATCGTCGTAACCGGTCTCTTCGACGACCTCGCGCAGCGCGGCGTGGACGGCGCTTTCCTCCGGTTCGATATGCCCTTTGGGCAGGCGCACCTCGTCGCGCGCGGGGCGGATCAGCAGGAGCACGTCCGTCCCCTCTGCATTGGTGAGCACACCGCCGCTGGCCGCATACGTGATGCGAATCGCTGATTTAGCCATAGCGCACCTCTCTGCGATGGAATAGATGCCTGTGTTATACTGGATATCGCCGATTTTGGCAATTCACAAAAAATAAAAATGCCCCGTCCATACGACGGGGCATGTGAAAACACGAACACCAACGCTTACGCGGTTTCCAGATACCGCTCCAATTCCCAGGGAGTGACGCGGATGCGGTACTCGTCCCATTCGGTGCGCTTGGCGCGGATGAAGGTCTCGGCCAGCGACTCGCCCAGCGCTTCCAGGATAACCTCGTCCTGCTCCAGCGCATCGAGGGCTTCGGAGAGTGTGCCGGGCAGCGTTCCGATGGCCCGCGCCGCCAGATCGGCCTCTTGCAGGTGATAGATGTCCTCGTTGACCGGTTCCGGCGCTTCGAGTTTGCGCTCGATCCCATCCAGGCCCGCCGCCAGAATCGAGGCAAAAAGCAGGTAAGGGTTGCTGCTGGGATCCGGGCAGCGCAGTTCGATGCGCGTTGCTGCTTCCTTGCCGGGACGCGTTGCCGGAACGCGGATCATCGCCGAGCGGTTGCGATGCGCCCAGCAGATGTAGACCGGCGCTTCGTAACCGGGCGTCAGGCGCTTATAGCTGTTCACCGTGGGGGCGCCGACGGCGGAGATTGCCCGCGCGTGCGCGATTTGCCCGGCGAGGAAGTGGTAAGCCAGTTTCGAGAGGTGATAGGGATCGTCGGCGGCGTGGAAGACATTTTTGCCGCTGCTATCGCTCATACTTTGGTGGGTGTGCATCCCCGAGCCGTTGATGCCGAAGATGGGCTTGGGCATAAAGCTGGCGTAGATGCCGTAGGTTGCTGCGATGGCGCGCACCGTGTACTTGAGGGTGATGGCGCTGTCGGCAGTGGAGAGCGCGTCCGCGTAGCGGAAATCAATCTCGTGTTGCCCGGCCGCGACCTCGTGATGGGCCATCTCGACGTGGATGCCGAGCGCTTCCAGGGCAATGATGATTTCGCTGCGCACCTGTTGGGCTTCGTCGCGGGGCGAAAAGTCGAAGTATCCCCCGATGTCGTGCGGCACCGGTTGGAACGGTGTGTCGCCATTGCGTTTGAACAGGAAGAATTCCAGTTCCGGGCCGACATTGTAGGTGAGTCCCATAGCCTTCACCCGCTCCAACACGCGCTTCAAAATCGACCGGGGTGAACTGGACAGGGGCTTGCCGTCGGTGGTGTGGACGTCGCAGATGATGCGGGCGCGGCGACGCTCCGGCACACTCCACGGCAAAACCCGGTAGGTCGAAGGATCCGGGACAAGAATCATGTCACTCTCAAAGATACGCGCAAACCCCTGTACGGAAGAACCATCGAAGAAGACCCCCTCCTCCAAGGCTTCTTTAAGCTGCACGACCGGCAGGGTAACGCTCTTAATCGTACCGAAAATGTCGGTAAATTGAAAACTTACAAAACGAATGTCATCTTCTTTGGCGCGAGCCAGAATATCAGTAACCATTTCCCTCTTCTCCTTTTTTGACCGGTGAATAGACTTATAGATTCAAAGCGTTTGGGTGAAAACAGTATTGCTCTCTGCACTGCATGGACGTAATCACCTCCTTAGCAAAACGAAAGCCAGCCTACCGTTTCCCGGTAGGCTGGCCTGCGAAACCCCTCAATGACAATGCAGCACTAACCGGACTTCGGTTGAAGCCGCTGCTGCTGATTATTGGCGTTAACGACGACCAAAACTTTCATTGCCATTTACCTTAGTACTTGAATATAGCGTATAGTGTAGCGTAAATAGTGTATTTGTCAAATTTTACGGTTCCAGCCCGCTAAAATAGGCGCGCAGATAGGCGCGCAGCGCCGGCGGATAGGCATTGCGCGCGAGATCGGCCTTAGCGGCTTCAGCATAGGCGGCGTAAACGTCTTCGTAGGGCACGCGCGTGTCTCCCGGCGCACCGAGGGTGGTTTGGGGCTGGCCGAGCGTTTGCTGGCGGGGCAGGGTGATCTCGCCGCCTTGCCCGCTGAGGCGCGGCGTTTCCGCAGAGCCGTAAGGGGCGCTGCTGCCGGCATCTTCGTGATGTTCGCTGCTGGCGATCCCGTCGGTATTGTTGCCCGCACTTTCGGCTGCGCCTGGCTGCTCATTCTGCGCGCCCGTTCCCGGCTTCCCCTGCCCTTCTGGTGCGCCAGGTTGCGTTGCGGCGCTTTCCGGTGCTCCCTGCCCCGTGGATTCGCGTTGCGCGTCTCCTAGACGCTCCTGAGCCTCCTGGAGGCTGGCCTGGGTCTGCGCAAGGGTTTGATTCGGGGCGTTAGCCTGCGCCGTCTCAGCAAGCGTCTCTGCCGCTTGCTGTACGGCTTCTCTGGCGGAGGCCAGATCACCGTTGTAAATCTCCTGGGCGCTGTCCTGGAATTGCTTCGCCAACGCGGGATCGTTGGTTTGCAGCCCATCGGCGATTTGGGTGAAGGTATCGGCCAGCGCCAGCATTTCTTCGGGGGTGAGGGGCTGCTTATTCGCCGGATCAATCAAACTGCGGAGATACTCCGCAGCGGCGGCTGTATCCCCCGCTTGCAGCGCTTCGACCAACGGTTGCGCAATCTCTGCCGAGGAAAGTGGGCTGGCCTCGGCCAGGCGTTGGATCTGCGCGGCGGCTTCCGGCGACCGGAGCGCCGCCAGTTGTCGCTCGGCTGCGGAGAGCGCCGCGAGCTGTTCTTCGGGCGTGCTGCGCCGGTCGTGGAGCGTTGCCAGGGCTTCTTCGAGCGCCTTGAGCGCGGCTTCGCGCTGCGCCTCGGAGAGCGGCGCGTTGTCTGCCAGGCGCTCTTGCGCCGCCGCGAGCTGGGCGATGGCGGCTTCTGTGGCTTGCTGTTGCATTTCACGACGGGCAAGCGCCTCTTCTTGGGGATTGGGGAGGAAAAGCGCGGAGGCAAGTCCCACGCTGAAAACGAGCGCCAGGATGCCCACCGCGCGCGGCAGGCGGAGGGGGAAAGCGGCTTGTGGAGCCACTGCGCGCACAGCCGCCAATGTCTCCTCTTGTTGCAGGCGGGCGATGATGGCAGGCGCGTGGATGCGGCCCTGCGCGAGTTCCCAGGCCGTCGTCAGGCGGTCGGCGAGGCGCAGCCGCCGGTCGAACAGGCGCAGTCGCCGTGACAAAGGGGCCGGCCAGGCGTAACCGAGCAGTGTGCCCAGGAGGATGCCGCCCCCTACGACCCAGATGCTCGCCAGCAGCAGCGCCGTCTGGCGCCACAGCGGCGTGATCCGGGCGAGGCCGGCGGCGACGAGCATCCCGCCCAGCGCGCCGACGGCGCCCCATCCGCCGCCGCCGATCGCTCTGTGCCAGCGGAGCGCGCCAGTCAAACGCGCGATTGTACGGTCGAGCGCCGGATCCATGTCAACGCTCCTGGCGTTCTAACCGCCAGATGGTTATCCGCAGCAAAATGAGCGTGGCGACGATGGCGAAAATCGTGAACGTGATCCACGGCGAAGGCAACGTCAAACTGCCGAGGATCGAGGCGCCGGCGCTCAAGCTAGAGCGTTGCACCGTGAAGTGGAGCAGTAGCCACGAGTCTTGCTCGAAGATCATCGCTTCCGTCACAATGGCGGCAGTCAGCGGATGGAATCCGGCGAAGAGCACCCATCCATATTGAATCATCGCTTCAACCCAGAACGGCTGCGGGGCCATGACGGTGTTGTAGCGCCACACCTCTGAAAGGCTGGCGAGCACCGTTCCCAGGATAAGGATGACCGGCAGCAGCGCAAAGGTCAGCCCATAGAAAATAAGGACAGCGGCGATTGTCCGGCGAACAAAGACCGAAATAAACAGCGCCCAGGCGATGCTGACAATCATCGTCAGCACGAGAAAAAGCAGCGTGATGCCTAGTTCCCCTGCGGTGACGCCGCCTAGCCAGAAGCCGGTCATCAACAATGGGAAAGGCGCGAGAACGTAGACCGCGCCCGTCGCCCAGGCGGACGTCAGTTTTCCCAGGACGATGGCGCGCGCTTTGAGCGTCGTTGTGACCAGGAGATCGAGCGTGCGGTTTTCGCGCTCTCCGGCGAATGCGCTTAACGCGGTGACGGGGACAAGCAGGTTGGCCGTCAGCAGCAGAATCACGCCGGCGAACCAGTACAGTGTTCGCCCGCCAGTGAAGATATTGAGCATCGAGATGGTGGCGCTGTTCGTGAACAGCGGAATGATGCTCACCAACACGAAGAAGAGCGTCAATCCCCCGATGCTCAACAGATATAGGCTCAGGAACCAGAAAAAGCGATTCCGGCGCACACTACCGTATAAATGACGGATCAGGATTGGATTCACAATTCCTCCACAGCGATAATGGGATTATACTCACAGGGGAGCGTAGAGCAAATCAGATGGTTCCCTGGAACTTCGCGTATCCTTTGAGCGTCTGTAGTGTGAAAATGGTATGGGGGGAGGTGGTGATGAAAAAACTCTGGGTATGGTTGATGCTTTTGACGTTGCCGCTAGCGGCGTGCGCTGCGCCGTCGTCGTCTGGCGAGAAACCGCCCGTGGAAGAGGGCGAGCGGAATCGTTCCCCGTTGGTGCAGCCAACGGCACCGATACAGCCGGCGACGCCGACACAACCGGCGACGCCGACACAACCGGCGACGCCCATTTCTGTGCCGCCGACGCCTCAGCTTCCGAGCGCCGTGGCGGGCGACGTGGTCACGCCATTGCGCGCGCTTGTCGCCGCGAAGTTACAGGTCGCACTGGCAGAGCTGACGTTGGTTTCAGCGGAAGAAGTCATCTGGCGGGATGCCAGCCTGGGGTGTCCGCAACCGGGAGAGATGTACGCGCAGGTGTTGACGCCGGGCTGGCGTGTGGTGTTCGCCGACGCTGCCGGCCGCGAGTACGATGTTCACACATCTGAGAAACCGGGGTTGTTCGTCATCTGCACGTCTGCCGACGCCGCCCCCGCGCCGCTGCCGCCGGAAGTTTACCGCGACAATCCTGCCGTCGAAGCGGCGATCAAGGCGTTGGTTGAGGGCGCAGGTGTGGCGCGGGAGACCATCACCGTGGTCGCGGTGGAAGCGGTGGAATGGTCAAATTCCTGCCTGGGATGCGCGAAGCCTGGTGAGAATTGTCTGATGGTGATCACGTCGGGCTATCGCATTCTCCTCAAGAGCGGCGCGACAACGTATACGCTGCGCACCAATCGCAACGGTGGGCGGGTCATTCTCTGCGCGAACCCGGAAAGCGCGCCGCCCCGTACGGATTCATAGACGGCGCGAAAACTCGCTTGCTCCTTTGGGGAAGGCGGGTATACTCATTATTCTGTGGAGACGAAATCAGGCTCCCGTTCAAAACAGACGGGAGCCTGTTGTGAACCTGGGGTCTATGCCAATTTACGAGTACTACTGCGCTGTATGCGAAGGGCGATTTCGCCACCTGGCGAAGCGTATTGACGCGCCTTCTCCCCCGTGCCCGCGCTGCGGGACGACCGCCGTCACGCGGCTGATTTCTGCGACCCATGTTGTCCATAGCGCAAAACATCACGAGCGCCAATTGCGCGAGACCTCAACGCAGGTGGATGGCGCTGACCCGCGCGCCATCTCGCGCTTTCTGCAGGAATCGGGACGGCTTGCGGATGCGGAGGGCGTTTACGGAAGTCAGGCGTACCGCGAGTTGCTGGCTCGCCGCGCCGCAGGCGCGACCGACGCCGACGTGGTAGACCTGGTGGATGATTTGGCGACGCAGATGCGCGCCTCGGACGCCAGCCAGATGGCCGGCGCGGTAGCGTTATCCGACCGCGTCGAAAATCGGATGCTGGCCGCGGGGCCGTCCGCACATCACGAACATACACAGTCTGGCGAGCAAATGACTGCATCGCCTGCACGCAGCCGGGCTGTGAAAGACTTGGGGTGGGCATAAAACTGAAGATGATATGGAGGATTGATGGATAGTCCATTTTTGCAACATCTGGGGGACATTTTTGCTGGGCTTAAGGGCCGCAAGTTGATTGCGGCGATTGCGGTCTGGGCCGGGTTGATGGTGCTCGCGTTGGCCTGCATTCTCGGCTGGATTAAGCTGCCCGGCGGACGCAGTGCGCCGGCCAAAACCCCCACGCCGGCGCCGACGCAGCCCGTCACGATGAACACGCCAATACCGACGCCCGCCGGCGTGCTGACTTTGCCCACTCCGACGCCTGAGAATACCGGGCAAAGTGGAACGGCGCTCCCGCCGCTGCCCTGGGGCGATTTCGGTTATGGCATCGCCGCGCACGCCATCAGTATGCCGGATTACACCCTCGATCAGGTGGCGCATCAGCTCAAGTTTGGCTGGGTTAAACAACAAGTGCGCTGGGATCATTTCTCGACTGCGCCGGGCCAGATGGATTGGAGCGGCTACGACGTCATGGTTGATTTTGCCCATGAACGCGGTCTGAAGGTGTTGTTGAGCGTCGTCGGGTCGCCGAATTGGTCGCGCACTTACTTCGACGCAAACCCGCAGGCTGCGCCGCCCGATGACCTGACGTTGTTTACAGGCTTTTTGGGCGAAATGGTGGATCGCTACAAAGGCAAGATCCACGCCATTGAAGTGTGGAACGAGCAAAACCTGGACCGCGAGTGGGATACCGCCGGAGGCGTGAAAGCCGCCAGTTACGTGGAGATGCTGCGCCTGGCCTACCAGACCATCAAAGGCCGCGATCCGGGCATTATCGTCATCAGCGGGGCGCTGTCGCCGACAGGCTCTTCGGCGACCGATCCTGCCAACTCCAATCGCGTCATCTATATGGACGATTTCCTCTATTTCCAGCAGATGATTGACGCGGGTTTCCTCAATTACGCGGATTGCGTGGGCGCGCATCACAACGGCATCAACATGCCGCCCACCATTGCGTGGAACGAAGGCTATAACGATCCCACGGCGCAATTCCGCGGGCCGTTCGATAATCCCAATCACTCCTGGTCCTTCAAGAGCACGCTCTGGGGGTATCACGAGATGGTGCAGAAGGCCGGTTCCAACAAGCCGCTGTGCGTCACCGAGTTTGGCTGGGCCACGGCAGAAGGCTTTGGCGCGACGCCGGTTGGCTTCGAGTTTGCCAACGACAACACTCTGGCCGAACAGGCCGAATGGACGGTGCAGGCCTTCCAGTTGATGCGCGAATGGGGCTTTGTCCACCTGGCGTTCTTGTGGAACCTGGATTACTCCTACAAAGGCGGGATTGGCGCGACCGATCCCAACGCCCCGTACAGCATCCTGGATTTGCAGGGTGCGGCGCGTCCCGCCTACGGCGCGTTGGGAGATATGCCGAAAATCCCCTAACCGCTGTCACGATGACATCTGCCACTTCGCATAAAGCGTCACAGCGACCAGCGCGGCGCCGCCGCCTGATTGTGATCGGTGCGGTACTCTTGATCGCCCTTGTGGCCTGGAGCGGCTGGCTGTGGCTGGCCCGCCCTGCGATATTTTTCCCTACGCCCACGCCGCAGCCGACGCCGACATCGTGGCCTGTATCGCAGCACTTTGACTCGCCTGAATACGGCATCAACATTCATATGTGGTGGGATCCCTGGGCCGCCATACGGCGCGACTGGCCGCTGATCCGCGACCTGGGCTTCACCTGGGTCAAACAGCGGCTGGCGTGGCAAGACGTGGAAGGCGACGGCCCGGGACGGTACGTGTGGGCCGGTTCTGATCGCCTTGTCAAAGAGGCCGCAGAGGCTGGCGTAAACCTGGTTTTCCGCGTGGATCATCCACCCGCGTGGGCCGTGCCGTCGCAACCGGACGCCGCCGGGAGGTTGCTGCCGGTGGACGTAACGGCGTTCGGCGTTTTCTGCCAGGCGATGGCGGAACGTTACAAGGGCCAGGTGCGCGGCTACCAGGTCTGGAATGAACCCAATCTGGCCCGCGAGTGGAACGGCCTGCCGCCCGATCCCGCCGCTTACGTCGAAGTGCTCAAAGCCTGCTACGTCGGCATCAAAACGGCGGATCCCGAAGCGATTGTGATTTCGGCGGGGCTTGCGCCGACCGGTTCCAGTCTGCCGGACGCCCTGCCGGACGTTGACTATCTGGCCGGGATGTACGAAGCCGGCGCCGCGCCCTACTTTGACCTGTTGGGACTGAATGCTCCCGGCTACAAAGCGCCGCCCGAAGTGTCACCCGACGAAGCGGCGGATCCGGCCAGCGGCTACGGTGGACATTCCTTTTTCTGCTTCCGCCACGTCGAAAATATGCGCGCGATCATGGAACGCTACGGCGACGGCGCGACACAAGTGGCGATCCTGGAGTTTGGCTGGCACACCGACAATCGGCCCGAACATCCCGACTATGCCTGGTTCGCCGTGACACCGGAGGAGCAGGCCGACTATCTGGTGCGCGCTTTTCGCTACGCGCGCGCGCACTGGTCGCCCTGGATCGGGCCGATGTTTGTGTGGAATCTGCCCGATTCCCAATGGCAGCCGGACAACGAGGAGTTTTGGTGGGGAATTGTTGACCCGTTCTGGTGGGGCCGCGGTGACATTGATCTCGGTGAATGGGCGGGGGGCGCGGTGCGTCCGGCTTACACGGCTTTAGCTGCGATGGAGAAACCATAGTTTTCGACAAAGGAGGGATACTATGACAATTGCATTTGGGACTGACGGTTGGCGAGCGGTGATCAGCGACACGTTCACCTTCGAGAATGTGCGCCTGCTGGCGCAGGCCATTGCCGATTACGTGCGTGAGCAGAGCGAGCGCACCCAGGCTGAGATCGTGATCGGCTATGACACACGCTTCCTGTCAGATCGTTACGCGCGCGAGGTGGCGCGTGTGATGGCGGGCAACGGCATCGTCGCGCACCTCACCCGCGCCGATGCGCCCACACCGGCTGTTTCCTATGCCGTCGTGGACAAAAAAGCCGAAGCCGGGGTGATGATTACGGCCAGCCACAATCCCCCGCGCTACAACGGCGTCAAGCTCAAGGCTGCGTTCGGCGGCTCGGCGCTGCCGGAGCAGGCGCGACAGGTTGAGGTGCTGTTAGAACGCAATCAACGTGAGGCGCGTGGCCCGAACTTGATGGAATTTCAACAAGCGACCAACCTCGGTCTGATCCGGCTTTTCGATCCGGCGTGGGCTTACTACCAGCATCTTTCCACGCTGGTGGACATGGACACGGTCTCCAAAGGCGAGTTGCAAATCGTCGCCGATGGGATGTATGGTTCCGGGCGCGGGGCTTTCCGCGATATGTTGAGCCGCACGCGCTGTCGCCTGCACGAAATCCGCTGTGAGATGAACCCTGGCTTCGGCGGGATTCATCCTGAACCGTTGGCGCACTTCTTGCAAGCGTTGTCGGCGGCGATCCAAACCTATCACGCCGACGTGGGCCTGGCGACGGACGGCGACGCCGATCGCATCGGCGCGATGGACGCGCGGGGCAATTTTGTGGACCCGCATCACGTCTTTGCGTTGACGCTGCGTTATTTGGTGGAGAAGCGTGGCTGGACGGGCGCGGTGGTCAAGAGCGTCTCGACGACGCGCATGGTGGATCGCCTGGCAAAGCGGTATGGACTGCCCTTATTTGAGACGCCGGTTGGCTTCAACTACATCGCCGACTATATGCTCGACGGTGGCGTGTTGATGGGCGGCGAAGAATCGGGCGGTTTGTCCATCAAAGGTCATATCCCGGAGGGCGACGGCATTTTGATGGGCTTGCTGCTGCTGGAAGTGATGGCCGATGCAAAAGCCCCGCTGCACGAACTGGTTGAAGACATCCAGCGGGAGGTCGGGCCGGCGCGCTATGCCCGCACCGACATCCCGCTCCAGCGCCCCGTGCCGAAGAAGGCCATGGTCGCGCGGCTCTCCGATCACGCCCCGGCGACGTTGGCGGGCGAGGCGGTCATCCAGGTGAGCACTATGGACGGTGTGAAGTACATCCTGGCGAACGATTCCTGGCTGCTTATCCGGCCTTCCGGCACTGAGCCGGTGCTGCGCGTCTACGCCGAAGGCCGTTCCGATGAAGAGGTCGCTGCGCTGTTGGCCTATGGTGAAGAAGTGGCGCAAGGGTAGCTATCAGCTATCAGCCGTCAGCGTTCAGCCCTGGCATTTGCAAGGGCATCTTGCTTCTTTGTGCTGATCGCTGAAAGCTGACGGCTGAACGCGCGCAACATTTGCTTGTGTCGTCATTTGCACTATAATGGCGTCTGTCGGGGAAGTGTCGGAAGTGGCAGACGAGCATGACTTAGGATCATGTGCTGCAAAGCGTGCGGGTTCAAGTCCCGCCTTCCCCAACGCTTAATGCGATAGGCAGTCGGCTGTTGGTAGGGTAAGTTCCCTATCTGCGGCTGACTGCCTATCTTTTTGGCTGAAACGTCGTCCATTGGCTTGTGTAACTGTCTGTCAACGCCTTTTTAATGGTATCTTAACCATTTTTGCCGAGAATTTTGGTAGTATAGAGATAGCTTTTAGTGGGCGTAGAAATGGTGTAGAGGAGTGAATATGGCGACAGTACTGGTTGTAGATGACGAATTATCCATTCGACGGATGTTGGGGTATGTGCTCAGCAAAACGCAGTACAATGTGTTGATGGCTTGTGATGCGAAAGAAGCACTGGAAAGATTGGCCGAACATCCGGTCAATGTTATGCTTTTGGATGTCGCCATGCCGAATATGGATGGCATCACGCTGTTGCAACAGTTGCGGATGATGCCGTCCTATAACACACTTCCTGTGATTATGCTCACGGCCAGCACTGACGAACTCAAGCGCGCCAGAGCTTTGGATGCGGGCGCCAGTATGTTCCTGAACAAGTTCGTCAAGCCGAGCGAATTGGTAAAGATGATTGATCAGACGGTGCAGAAAGCCGGATAACACGCGCCATACGATATGTTAACGAAAGCCGGTCGGATTCACGAATCCGACCGGCTTTTGCTGTGCGCTAACGCAGCCTAAACGGACAATGTGGCGACGGCATTTTTCACGATGCCCGCGAACGAGTCCACTTTGAGGCTTGCGCCGCCGACGAGCGCGCCGTCAATCTCCGGCATGACGATGAAATCGGCCATATTGTCCGGTTTGACGCTGCCGCCATACTGCACTCGGATGGCTTCGGCAATTTCCACGCCGTATAGCTCCACCAACACGTCACGGATGGCGGCCTTGATGATGCGATTGGCATCCTCTGGCGTGGCGGTCAGCCCGGTGCCGATGGCCCAGATCGGCTCGTAGGCCAGCACGACTTTGGCGGCCTCCTCGGCGGAGACGCCGGCGAACGCGCCGCGCATCTGGCTGCCCACGAACGCGACCGTTTCCCCGGCCTTGTTCTGTTCCAGGCTCTCGCCGATGCAGACGATGGGGGTGAGGCCGTGCGCCAGCGCCGCCTTGAGCTTCAGGTTGACGGTTTCATCCGTCTCGCCGAAGAACTGACGGCGTTCCGAGTGGCCGAGGATGACGTAGCGCGCCAGCTCCTTGACCATCACCGGCGAAATTTCGCCGGTGAACGCGCCTTCGTCCTTCCAGTACATATTCTGCGCGCCGACGCCGATGTTTGACCCCGCGAGCGCCTGCCCGACCGTCGCCAGCGCCGTCGCCGGCGTGCAGACGGCCAGCTCCATCGTGGTCACGTCCGCCAGCGCCGCCTTCAACCCGTCCGCCAGGCTCAACGCCTCGGCCACGGTTTTGTACATCTTCCAGTTACCGGCAATGAATGGTTTACGCATAGGTTCTCCTGTCAGGGAAGTGAGTAATAGAGAAATGAGAAATGAGTAAAGAGAAATGAGTAAAGAGAAATGAGTAAAGAGAAATGGGTAAAGAGAAATGAATGATGTGTCACTCGTTTTGCTTTACTCCTAACTCCCTACTCCCTACTCCCTACTCCCTACTCCCTACTCCCTACTTATCCGCCAACGCCGCCACACCGGGCAGCACTTTGCCTTCCAGGAACTCCAGGCTTGCGCCGCCGCCGGTGGAGACGTGGCTCATCTTGTTGGCGACACCGGCTTTCTTCACCGCTGATGCCGAATCACCGCCGCCGATGACGGTCACGGCTTCCAGTTCCGCCAGCACGCGAGCGATGGCGAATGTGCCCTCGGCGAAGTTCGCCATTTCGAACACGCCCATCGGGCCGTTCCAGGCGACCGTCTTGGCGGTCTTGAGGATGTCGGCGTACCTGGCAATCGTTGCCGGGCCGATGTCGAGAAGCCGCCAGCCAGGTTCGACGGCGTCCACCCCCGCGACTTTGCGGTCGGCTTCGTTATCGAAGGCGTTGGCCACGATCCCATCCACCGGCAACACCAGCTTGTCGCCGCCCTCGGCCAGGAGCGCCTTAGCGGTGTCCAGCACAGCGTCTTCCACCAGCGAGTCGCCCATCTCAAAACCCTGCGCTTTGAAGAACGTGTTCGCCATCCCGCCGCCGATGAGCACCTTGTCGGCGATCTTGAGCATGTTCTGGATGACGGCGATCTTGTCGGACACCTTCGCGCCGCCCAGGATCACGATGTAGGGATGCTCGGCGGCGTCGGTGGCCTTGCTCAAGAACGCGACTTCCTTTTCCATCAGGAAACCGGCCACGGCCGGCAGGTAGTGCGCCACACCCTCAGTGGATGATTGCGCGCGGTGCGCGGTGCCGAACGCATCCATCACAAAAATCTCCCCCAACTGCGCCAGTTGTTCGGAGATTTTGGGATCGTTTTTCGTTTCAGCCTTGTAGAAGCGGACGTTTTCCAGCAGCATCACCTCGCCGGGTTGCAACGCGGCAGCCAGCGCTTCCACTTCCGCGCCGATGCAGTCGGGGGCAAACTTGACCGGCTTGCCAAGCAACTCCGCCAGCCGCTCCGCTACCGGCTTGAGGCTGAACTCGGCCTCGTAGCCCGTCCCCGCCGGGCGGCCCAGGTGCGACATCAACACGAG
>DAOUAQ010000337.1:0-2298 GCA_034433375.1 Anaerolineae bacterium
TTTACCAGCGGCGCAGAGGCGATTGGACGGCGCAGCGCCTCGCGGATTGCCGCCGTCTCGTCCAGCAAGCCGGGCGTGAAGCGCGTCGTCACCACATCGACATTGTCAGGCAATGCAACAAGTAGCCCACCTCGTCCGTAACGTAATGTAAGCTCCATAGACTCACCTTTGACGAACTATCGAACGCCATTATAATCAGATTGTGCCAATATAGCTATCTACAACAAAGGACCAAAACCTGTGGCGGAACGCACCTGGGAAATCCACATCGACAATCAACAGCACTCAGTACGGCTATTCCATGGTTATTGGTCAGGGAAACGCAAGATTTGGGTAGATGATGAACTCATACTGGAAGCACAGAAACTATTAGATAATGGTTCCAGACATTCATTCCTTGTCACAGAGCACCCATGTGAAGTATACATTATAACCAACGGCATTACCTGCAGTTATTATTTGACCGTTGACGGCCTTGTTGTGCCGTCTCTACAAGACGCTGGAAAGAAACGCCTGAGTAGACAACAAGAAATCGTCATCAAGGGCAGCGAGTATTGGAAGACACTATCTCTGGCGACCGGTCTGGACTATATGCCCATTCCCCAGGCCCAGGGTTTCTACAGTCATCGCCTGGTGGGGAAAGTGGACAATTTTCTGGTCGTTGCTCAATACTTGCAAAAGGAAAACACCTACATTCCACTTGTAGGCGTCCTGGTGCGCTATGCCATGCCCCCGTTGGCGATAGAGAGCACCAAAGCACAACTTAGAGAAGACCCAAGAATACAAGCGCTTTTGGGGAAACGGATAAAGCAAAAGGATGTTCTGGATGTCCAGGAAGATTATGCTCTGGTCACGCTACTCTATAATCAGAATAAAGAAACAGCGCCTCAACTTGCGGACAGAATCCTGAGCTTTGTACGCGTGATAGCCAGTTATACCAGACCCCTTCCAGAGAATGTGTGTGAAAATATCAACTGCCATTTTCAAGGAACAACCCCGCTGGAATTGGTTTTTCTCAATGGCTTTCCCCGTTTTATGTGTCATAATTGTGTAGAAGGACTGGGGCAGTTAGGGGAGAAAGCCAAAGAGAATTACCGTGCTTTACCCAACCGCCTGCTGCCAGGCGCACTGGCGGGACTGGCCGGGATGTTCGTCGGCAGTATCCTTTGGGCAGCTATTGCCGTTTTGCTTGACCGCATCGGCGCAATCTTCGCTGCCCTTATTATGGTTGCGATTGTCAAAATCATGGATTGGCGAGGAACCAAACGAAGTATCTGGAGTGTGCTCATGGCCGCTGGATACGCCATGGGTGCAGTGATCCTCGGCACATATCTATCAATCATATGGTACGGTTCCAAAGAACTTGGTATGGCCCTATCGGCGGATCTTTTACCGAAAGTGTGGCGGGCGATGTGGCAATCATCCAAGATGCTCGACACGGCACTGTTTATCGGCGGAATTGGGGTGGCCTTTACTATTCTGGAAACGTTACTCAATCAAAAACGCGCTTTATCAAGCTATTTCAAGCCACATATCGAAGTTATCAAACCCAAGGAGGTGTGAGTATGGAATGTCCAAAGTGTCACGCGGCTATGGAACAGGTCAGTTTTGGTTCAATCGAAGTAGAACGTTGTACGCATTGTGGCGGGATCTGGTTTGAGCCACTGGAAAAGGATCAACTAAAGAGCCTGAAAAGATCGGAAGAAATCGACACCGGCGACCATAAAACAGGCGAAACGTACAACAAAATCGACCACATCGATTGCCCTGTGTGCGGGGCACAGATGTTACGCATGGTCGACGCGCGCCAGCCCCACATCTGGTATGAGGGCTGCTCAATTTGCTATGGCATTTTCTTCGACGCGGGCGAATTCACCGATTACAAAACAGAGACGTTGACGGACTTCTTCAAAGACCTGATGACCCCAGAGCGAGAATAACGTTTTCAGACTTCGATGGAATCTCCAGGTGGGATTCCACATCCACGAGGATGAAAATGCTTGCGCCGGATCATAGTCCGGCGCTGCGGGGACGGCGGATTGTAATCCGCCTTAAGCGTTGAAGTAAGTCATTTTCGAAGGAGGTTTCGCGGATGAATTATCGAGCCATGTACGAATTGTTAGCCGAAGACCTGACCCGCCAGGGCATCAACCTGGAGATCGTGAAAGCGCGGCTGAAGGCGCAAAAGATCGAGACGCCCTCGTGGGGCTACGCCAACAGCGGCACGCGCTTCAAGGCGTTTGCCTGGCCCGGCGCCGCCGTCAGCACCCGCGAGAAGCTCGACGATGCGGCGATGGT